>CAIPUQ010000305.1 GCA_903868295.1 uncultured Roseiflexaceae bacterium | reverse complement strand
GTACCAGCAACGAGCTGCGGCGGTTCGCAGTTGAACATCCCGGCGAGCAAAACGACCGTGCGTTCGCTGGGGACCGACAGGCCCATTTCGATGTGCGACACGGCCACGCGCGACACCGCCAGCCGTTCGGCCAGCTGTTCTTGGGTCCAGCCGCGTTCGCTGCGCAGGCGGGCGATTTTGCGGCCGAGGGATTCACGCGGGTCTATCAGCGTCATCTCAGATACCCCGCTAATTGACTTAGCAGACAACTATGCATGTCTGTAGTATAAATGAATACAGTGTTTCAGCATATCGAGGGCATCATGGCAAAAAAGCGCGCACTCATCACCGGTATTACCGGTCAAGACGGTTCATATCTGGCAGAATACCTGCTTGAGCAGGGCTACGATGTCATCGGCATGATTCGTCGTTCGAGCACGGTCAACTTCGAGCGCATCCACCATATCCAAGACAAAGTCACCCTGGTCGCTGGCGATTTGCTCGACGAAGTGTCGATGATTCACCTGCTCCGCGAGCATCGCCCATCCGAGGTCTACAATCTCGCCGCCCAGAGCTTCGTGCAGACGTCGTTTAGCCAGCCGGTCTTTACCGGTGAAGTGACCGGCCTGGGCGTGACCCGTATCCTCGACGCGGTGCGTGTGGTCGATCCCGGCATCCGATTCTATCAGGCCAGCTCGTCCGAGATGTTCGGCAAGGTGCAGGCCGTCCCACAAACCGAAACAACGCCGTTCTACCCGCGGTCACCCTACGGTGTCGCCAAACTCTATGGCCACTGGATTACCGTCAACTACCGCGAAAGCTACGACATGTATGCCTGTAGCGGTATTTTGTTCAATCACGAAAGCCCGCGCCGTGGGTTGGAGTTTGTCACGCGCAAAATCACTAATGCAGTGGCACGGATCAAGTTGGGCAAAGACAAAGAACTCCGCCTGGGTAACCTCGACGCCAAGCGTGACTGGGGCTACGCCAAAGATTACGTCCGCGCCATGCATTTGATGTTGCAGCAAGACACTGCGGACGATTACGTCGTTTCGACCGGCGAGACCTACTCGGTGCGGCGCTTCTGCGAAATTGCGTTCGGTCATGTCGGCCTCAACTACCAAGACTATGTCGTGATCGACGAGCGCTTCTATCGCCCTGCCGAAGTCGATTTGCTGGTTGGTGATCCAGCCAAGGCCGCCACCAAGCTCGGTTGGAAGCCCGAAGTCAGCTTCGAACAGCTCGTCACCATGATGGTTGATTCGGACCTCCAAGCCAATAAATAGGGTTTTCGTTTCAGATTACAGGTCTGAGGTTGGATGCATTGCGTCCGCCTTGGACCTGTTTTTTGAATTATGAATGATGAATTATGAATTATGAATTGACTCAGTGAAGATTCGATGCGCGCCATGAGGAAGGGTAAGTGACTGACAGGACATGGTGATGGCGGTCAAGGTCGGGATATGCGGGCGGGTCGTCATGCCCCGCGGAGCGGTGTACGTCGCCCGCAGATTCCATTCGCACACATATGCCTCCCGTTGCGTTACTGTCCGGAACTGATAACTGATACCTAATCACTGATAACTGATACCTAATCACTGATAACTGATACCTAATCACTGATACCTGATAACTGCATCCTGCTATAATTGCGTGCAGAACAGCAACCCACAATCAAAGGACACGCAATGAGCAATGCAACGATGCACGGGCTCGTCTATCGCGGCCCACGCGAACGCACGCAAATCGAAGAGGTCGCAGTGCCGTCACCTGCTGCCGGTCAGGTGTTGATGAAGGTCGGCGCAGTCGGGGTC
>CAIPUQ010000304.1 GCA_903868295.1 uncultured Roseiflexaceae bacterium | reverse complement strand
TGGCACATTCGAACACCTAGATGTAGTCTAGCACCCGGGTTTTGGTCGTGCAGTCCTGCGGGTTACACAACGCTGACGTTTCACTTTCGGATTCTCAACAGCAGCTGGTAGTACGAGGGAGCGTCGTTTTATGCGTCGTGTGTGACCCCCACTTTTTGTAGAAATCGTGAGTCATTGTCCATCCGAACGCTACAAAAAGCGGGAATCTGTGGTACGTCGCAGAAAAAGGTATACTGATTATTACCATTGTGAGGAGTGGTACCATGATGAACAGCGTTGCTGTACAAATGCTGATTAGCTACCATCAATCGCGCAATCGAATGCTCTGGGATGCCATTGAAGCGCTCGGGGCAGCGGCGTTTGACGCACCCGCAGAATACTCTGTCGGGAACATCCGCAACCACATGGTGCATCTGAGTTATGTGGATGCTGCCTGGCTCCATGGCATGCGTGGGTACCCACGAGACACATTCGCATGGCTTGACAGCGCACGGTACGCCGACGTGTACCCGACGATTGCCGGTGCCAAAGCGTTTCACGATACCGTTGCAGCAGACCTCTGGTCGAGTGTGACAGCGTGGACTGATGCCGATCTGCTCGGCGCCCCACCAGGATTGAACGAAGCACGCTGGCAAATCCTCACGCATCTCGTCACACACGGCGTCGATCACCGTGCCCAAGTGTTACGCCAAATCCACGACTGTGGCGGGGACACGTTCCCCCAAGATTTGATTATGTACCTCTGGGAACAGGCCAAACAGTAGGAACATATCACCTGAGACAGACGTCTCACCTGCATATCACCCGTCGAACAGTGCCGCAGCAATGTGGCGAGGAATAAAAAATGAAAACGCATAATCGGGGATGGTTCGTCAGTCTGATGCTGGGATTTCTGCTGATCTGGCAGCCCCTGAGTGCAACACAGGCGCAGTACCGCGACGTGCCGGTCGACGGCGTCGAAGCCCCTGTCTACGAAAGCACGGACCAGTTTGTTATTACCTTGAACCCCTCGTCGAGCCGCACGGCGGTCGACACGACGTTCTGGCGCCAATTCAACGATGTCTCGGCACGGAGCATTGGACCGCAGTCAGCCTACAAACGGCAACAGGGTGGCAACGCCCATGTCCTCAAGATGAACCGGATGTTGACTCCGCAAGAAATCGTCGAACTGCAATACCGCTGGAAGCAGATTTCTGAAGTCGCGTTGGTAGAACCCGACATCATTATGCGTGCTGCAGTTGCACCCAACGACCCCGAATACAGCAAGCAGTGGGACATGGTCTCGCCGCTCACTCCCATCGGCGGTAAAACGTACTTCGGCATGAATGCCATTGGTGCCTGGGATGCAGGGTATAGCGGTGCCGGCACGATTGTATCAATCATCGACACGGGTATCACCCCGCACCCCGATTTGGCCGGGCAGGTCGTCAGCCAATATGACTTCATCTCGGAAGCATCGATGTCAAACGACGGCAATGGTCGTGATACAGATGCGACTGATGCCGGCGATTTCGACGAGTTCAGCTCGAGCTCATGGCATGGCACCCATGTCGCCGGCACGGTTGCTGCACTGCGCAACAACAGCCTCGGTGTGGCCGGCATTGCCAATGGTTCGAAACTCATGGTAGCGCGTGTGCTGGGATCGGGCGGCGGCTACTCGAGCGATATCGCCGATGCCATCCGCTGGTCTGCACGTCTGAATGTCCCCGGAGTCCCACTCGTTGCCAAGAAAGCCAACGTCATCAATATGAGCCTCGGCGGCAGCTCAGCGACGTGTCCATCGATCTTCGGTCTTGCCATCAACGATGCCACTGCAGCCGGCACCATGGTGGTTGTGGCAGCCGGCAATAGTGCTACCGATGCCCAAAACGCCACACCCGCAAACTGTGCCCAAGCAGTCACGGTTGCTGCCACCGGGCCGACCGGTGGACGCGCCTCGTATAGCAACTACGGCACAATGGTCGACATCGCTGCTCCTGGTGGCAACGGTGGCGACAGTGGCAGTTACCCATTGTCGGGCGGCACAATCCGCTCGACGCTCTGGAGCGGCGCCACAACCCTTGCATCGGGGTCGGCAACCTACGCCAACTACCAAGGTACCAGCATGGCCGCCCCGCACGTCGCTGGGGTCGCTGCTTTGCTCTACGGGATCAAACCCTCAGCCACCGTTGCAGAGATTCTGGCGGTTATGCGCGCGAATGTGACTGCGTTCCCCGTCAGTAGTTGCACCACGTCGTTGTGTGGCGCCGGCATTCTGAACGCCGGTACCGCTGCTACGGCACTGCAAAGCACGGTCGGTACCTTGACCCCGACGGCAGTGGTGACACCTTCGACGACGCTTACCCCGTCACGGACGGCCACGGCGACGAATACCCGCACGGCTACCAATACTGTGGTGCCGTCGGCCACGCGGACGTCGACGATGACCGCTACCAGCACCCGCACACTCACACCGTCGCAGTCCCCGACGCTGACATTGACCCCGAGCGAGACACTCACCCCGAGCGAGACGCTCACGCCGAGTGAGACGCTGACCCCATCAAGCACCCCGATTGCCACCATCACACGCACGCCGACACAGGTGTTGCGTACACAAACGATTCTGTACGAGTCGTTCGATGTGATTGCCGGGATTAGCCGCGGCAGGCATGCGAATGTCGGTGTCAAACTGCGTTGTCGCTATGGCTCACGGACGTGTATTTCTGAAGTCGCCGACGGTGTGCGGGGAACCGCAGGCCATATAGACACCAGCAATACAACCGAGTTGATTACTGCATCGTCCATCACGCAGCGCAGTTTCCCCTCGTTGTTGTCGAGTGTCTGGGTGCGTAGTAGCGGCGACGCGACGGTGCTCATGAGCACCAAAGCGCGCAACACGTACACGATGGCCATCGTCGGCACGTACCCCGTCTGCTCGTTTGTGACCCCGTTCGAGTCCGTCACGGTGACGGGCACCACCCCTGTCGCTGACAGCAAGTGGCATCAGATTGCCTGTCTGCTCACACCAGGTAACACTGCCGGACTGAACGTCTATGTCGATGGTGTGGCAAATGGTGTGGCGCTACGTGTCCGTGGGTCGCTCCAAGCGAGCCAGTGGCTGGTTGGTTCAAATAGTCGGGCGAACAGCATGGTCGATGTCGACGAGCTGGTCATTGCATCAGGGCGAATCGACGCCACGACGATTGCCGCGTTGTACAACGAGCAAGCTCCGGTCGGCGCAATCCTGTTGCCAACCATTACGTTGACCCCATCACGCACGGCGACCGCAACCAAAACGCCTTCGCCGACACGGACTGCGACGCGTACCCGCACGCCGACACAGACCCAAACGGCCACCGCCGCACCGACCGAGACATTTGTGGCGCCACCGACGGCGACTCCAGTGACCGGCGATATCGTCAATCCCGATTTCGAATTGGGTACGACCGGGTGGACCGAGTCTTCGAGCCTCAGCGAGGGTTCGGTCAGCATCGGCACCTGGCCCGGCTACGGTTTCCCCAGCTGGTTTGGGACAACGCTTGCCTGGATTGGTGGCATGCCCAGCGAAATATCGACGATTGCCCAGACCATCACGGTACCCACCGACGCGACGACCTTGCGTGTGCACCAGGGGATGGGGTCATTCGAAACATCGTGTGCAAGCAGTGCTGACAAGGCCCGATTCACCGTCAACGGTACCACCATCCGCGAATGGACGCTCTGTAATC
>CAIPUQ010000303.1 GCA_903868295.1 uncultured Roseiflexaceae bacterium | reverse complement strand
GCTACACCACGCCCGAAGGTCAAGAACTCGCAAACATCCCATTGCTGTCTGTTGGCCAATCCGTCGACATCACCACCGATATCGTCTGTCTCCTCCCACGCCCGTTTGCATTACTCTTCATACCTGTCCCCGCACTCACCACGGTAACCATTCGAAAACTCCCACTCGATTGGTCGGTCCAAGAGGTCCCGGGTGGGTACGTTATCCGCATGCGCACCGCAGCGGCCGGCGTGTGGGATCTCCGCTATCGCATAACTGCAGTGCGTACGGGAAGCGTCCGCCTTCATGGACTCCAGGTAACAGATGCCGCTGGTACACTCCATGCACTCGCGCCGACAAAGACCCTGTATGTCACAACACCATAACCATCTCATTCGGCTCAGTTGTAGTCTGATCATCATTTTTGATTTGTGCTGGGCAGCCCTCCCAGCCCAGATAACACCGAGTAATGCGTCCAAAACAGCACCAAATATCCTCGCAGTGAACACCCATTTTGCCAGTCGCTCCGCACAGTTGCGCGACATCCCGGCGCATGTCACAACTGCTGGTGCACTACAGACCCCGTGGGTCCGCGAAGATTTTCATTGGTATCGCATACAACGAACCGCCGATGCATATGATTGGTCGTTTACTGATGCGACGGTCGACGCATTCGACCTCCAGGGGATCCACGTGTTGGGCGTCCTCGGGCACCCTCCGGGTTGGGCGACACTCAATCCACACGATGATCCCTACAATAATTCTTTCGCTGCCCCAGATCCGGATCTCTTTGCATACTGGGCAGCCCAAACCGTCGCACGGTATCGTCATCGCGTCACCTATTGGCAAATCTGGAACGAACCAGACAACCCTCACTTTTGGTTCCCCTCACCCGACCCGGTCGCCTATGCCAAGCTCGTCCACATCACCGCCCGCGCCATTGCCCGCGTCGCACCCGAGGTCAAACTCATTGCCGCAGGGATTAATCCGTTTGCGCTGCAATTCCTCCAAGGTGCAGCGGCAGCCGGTCTGTGGAACGACGTCGACATTCTCGCCATTCACCCATATGTCAACCCACTCGACCCACGCTACTCAGGCCTTGCAGAGGTATCACTATTGCTCACACCACTCCTGCATCGCTATGGTCACAAGCCTATCTGGATTACCGAAATCGGTTGGGCGAGCGCGACGAGTGATCGCGACCCTCCAGGGGTCATGACCGAACACCTGCAAGCCAAGTATCTCTCACGTGCCGTGCAAATACTCTGGCAGTCTGACATTTCACATGTCTTTTGGTATAGCTGGAAAGACGAGAAAACAAATCCATATGGCCTCTTTCGCTGGGCGAACGGACCAGACGACATGTCGCAACCCAAACGTGCAGCGGCAGTGTTCCGGACACTCCAATCCGTCACACACATTCGTCCTCGCACCCACACCTTTCACCCTGTCCTCGACTTCGACGGTATGCAGGATGTCTGGGTACGTGGCGACGAACACACGGGCGTGCTCTATGCCAGTCAGAGTCGGGCCGTCAACGGGGGGAACGCAGTAGCAATCCGCTATGCCTTCCCTGCGTACGGCAACCAGTATCTGGTGTTCAGACGGTGGCACCATGCCCCGTTCCCGATGGGTACCACGCAGGTCTGCCTCACGGTGTGGGGCGATGACACAAGCACCCTTGTCAAGATTTGGCTACGCGGGAGCGACGCCAAGCGTGTGCAATTGACTCTGGGGCTTAGCGGCCCTACTGGTTGGCGCGATCTCTGCGCACCGCTCCCACAGCAATTTGCAGTCTGGGACCGCATCGACCCATCCGACGGATTCTTGCATCAGCCAGCCACATTCGAAGCACTCGTCCTCGACGACGCACCCGATGGGAGCGGTAGCCAGGGGACCATTTTTTTCGACGCGCTTCGTGCCACGACCGATTAATTGTGCAAAAAGACGAACGCTGTCCCGTCAATTAATTCTTTACTATGTAGCTACGTAATTCATTTGTGCATTTTGCACAAAAACATCCAAAAAGATTCGTGCGTTTTCTGTACCCGCATCCGAAGTGATTCTTCTATACTGCTAGCATTCCAAAAAACTACTCAATGAAGAGTCGTTGCTGAGGCGAGGGCAGCACCGCGAACGTCGCGACTGCAACATGCACGAGGAGCACAGACATGGCACTGGACGCAAAGGGAGTTCTTCAACTCATCAAGGACAAAAACATCCTCATCGTCGACACCCGTTTCACGGACTTGTTCGGCGGTTGGCAGCACTACTCGCTGCCCGCATCACGTCTCACCGAAGAAATGATGATCGAGGGTCTCGGGTTTGACGGTTCCTCCATCAAGGGGTTCCAGGCAATCCACGAGTCTGACATGTTGATGATTCCTGACCCAAGCTCGGCCTTCATTGACCCATACCTCAAAATCCCAACCTTGGTGTTGATCTGCGACGTCATCGATCCGCTCGAGCGCAAACCATACTCACGCGATCCACGCAACGTCGCCAAGAAGGCCGAAGCCTATCTGAAAACAACCGGCATCGCAGACACGGCGTACTTCGGTCCCGAGGCAGAGTTCTTCTTGTTCAGCGACGTCCGCTTCAACCAGACCCCCAACTCCGGCTATTACTTCCTCGACAGCCCCGAAGGCATCTGGAACAGCGGCAAAGAAGAAGAAGGCGGCAACAAGGGTTATCGCGTGCGCTACAAGGAAGGCTACTTCCCAACCCCGCCGACCGATACCCTGCAGGACATCCGCTCCGAAATGATCCTCAAAATGGCTGACATCGGCATCGACATCGAACTGCACCACCACGAAGTCGCCACTGCAGGCCAGTGCGAAATCGATATGCGCTTCGATACATTGCTCAAGATGGCCGACCAACTCCAAAAATACAAGTACGTGGTACGCACAACCGCCAAAGAACACGGCTTGTCGGCAACCTTCATGCCGAAGCCATTGTTCGGTGACAACGGTTCGGGTATGCACGTCCACCAGAGCTTGTGGAAGGACGGCAAGCCGTTGTTCTTCGACAAGGATAAGTACGCCTTGTTGTCCGACACGGCACGCTGGTATATCGGTGGTGTGCTCAAGCACGCAGCAGCCTTGTTGGCCATCTGTGCGCCAACGACCAACAGCTACCGCCGCTTGGTCCCTGGCTTCGAAGCACCCATCAACTTGGTCTACTCGGTGCGTAACCGCTCGGCAGCCATCCGCATCCCAACCTATTCCGATTCGCCCAAGGCTCGGCGCGTCGAAGTCCGCTTCCCCGACCCAACCGCAAACCCATACTTGGCATTTGCAGCCATGATGATGGCAGGTCTCGATGGCATCCAAAACAAGGTCGAGCCACCCGAGGCACTCAACGTCGACATCTACGAGCTGTCGGCCGAAGAAAAGTCACACATCAAGAGCACCCCTGGTAGCTTGGGCGAGGCACTGACCGCACTCGAAGAAGACCATGAGTTCTTGCTCAAGGGCGGCGTGTTCACCAAGGACTTGCTCGAATCCTTCATCGACATCAAGCGCTCGAAGGACATCGTCAACATCGCCTTGCGCCCACACCCATACGAATTCTTCATGTACTACGACGCCTAAATCTGTCCACCGCTCCGGGGCCGTTTGGCCCCGGAGCAATCAAAGACGCACACTCCTTCTCTCGCACCCCAATGACTGACACAACCAATATCTCGACGATGGATGTGACGGTTCTGCAATGCAGCAGACCGCTCAACAGACATACTCGGTTTTTGTGGTTTCGCTGTATGCAATGACGCACAACAGTCGGTACCAGGCGATAGCATTCACTTTTCTATACAAGGAGGTACCACATGGATGCAATCAACGGGGCTGATACCGTATGGGTTCTCGTCGCCTCTGCACTGGTGATGTTGATGACCCCGGGGCTGGCGTTCTTCTATGGTGGGTTGGTTCGCCAAAAAAACGTTTTGTCGACGCTGATGCACAGCTTTTTCATCCTTGCCCTCATCAGCGTGCAGTGGGCACTCTGGGGCTATTCACTATCTTTTGGACCAACCGTCGGTGGGTTCATCGGAAACCTCGATTGGATAGGCCTCCAAGGGGTAGGGATCGAGCCAAACGCTGATTATGCAGCAACCATTCCACACGCTGCGTTCATGATATTTCAGATGATGTTCGCCGTCATCACACCGGCGCTTATTTCCGGTGCGTTTGCTGAGCGCAAACGATTCGGGGCATTTGCAATCTTTGCTCTGGCATGGGCCACACTCGTCTATGCACCGGTCGCCCACTGGGTCTGGGGCGTGGGTGGGTGGATCCGCACCATGGGTGCACTCGACTTCGCTGGCGGCACCGTCGTCCACATCACATCGGGTGTATCTGCACTG
>CAIPUQ010000302.1 GCA_903868295.1 uncultured Roseiflexaceae bacterium | reverse complement strand
TGCTGCGTCATGGACTGTGATGATTGGTGCGGTACGTTCTGCATCGGGGTAGAGCCAGGCAAACGGATCACGTTCGCCCTGCTTGCGGCTCGCCACAAACGTCTCGTACAGCGTTCGGGCGCTGACAATGTTGATGACGTCCGCTGCCACCCCTTCGCGCCAGAGTTGCTCTGCCGCAGCCAGTACCTCGGGGACAAGGGTGCCACTCGCGCACAACATGACCCGTGGGGCATCGGCGAGCTCGGGGTGAGCGGTCTGCCACGTGGCCAGCCGGTACGCACCGTTGAGCACTTGGGCACGCAACTGCTCGATCCCAATGCGGGCGATAGCGGCTTCGAACGGGGTTTGGTCCATCGGCCGGGTGCTGAGGCGCAGATACAAGGGCCGGCCGTGGTCACGATCGAAGCACTGCCGCACGCCTTCGAGGAAATACCACTCGAGCTCACCTGCATAGGCGGGCTCGGCCATCATCAGCTTGGGCAGCTCGATACCGACCGATGCCGTGATGGTCGATTGGTGAGCACCGCCTTCGGGTGCCAAGGTAATCCCCGAAGGGGTACCTGCCACGATGAACTTGGCACCCGAATAGACGGCATAGATGAACGAATCGAGGCCGCGCAAAACAAACGGATCATAGACCGTCCCCACGGGCACAATCGTAGACCCGAGGAGCTCGGTAGAAAGGCCTGCCATCCCCAGAAGCATGAACAAGTTCATCTCGGAGATGCCTAATTCGATATGCTTGCCTTGCTGCGAGCGCTGCCACTTCAGGATGCGGGCTGCTTCACCCTCGTATTCGGCGACCGTCGCATGTGGTGTATAGACGCCCATGCGATTGATCCAGGCACCGAGGTTGGTCGACACCGAGACATCGGGCGACGTCGTCATCATGTGTTGGGCAAGGCCAGGAATATCTGCCATGCGGACCAGCAAGCGCCCAAAGGCATCTTGGGTGCTGACGTTGGCTGGCATACTCAAATCGACGCGTGGCGGCACTACGACCTCTGCCTCGGCAGGGACTGGGATATCCGTCAACCGTTCGGCGATGGTGCGGCACATCACGGCTTCGGGACTTTCGTCGTCAAAATCGGGCCAGATATCGTCTGCGGGAATCCCGTAACTGGTCCGCAGAGTCTCCATTTGCTCGCTGCTGAGCAACATCGAGTGGTTGAGCGGGTGACCTGCAATGGGCAAGCCCCAGCCTTTGATGGTATAGGCAAACACCACCGTTGGGCGGCTCAGATCACGATCGACTTCGTCGAAAATAGAACACATTTCTTCGAGGTCATGCCCACCCAAATTGGAAATGACTGCCGGCAACTCTTCGTCGGGTACATGCTTCAGCACATTTGCAAGGGTGGATCGGTCGGCTTCGTTGCCGGCCAACATGTGTTCGCGCAGTTGCTTGCCGGGCAATCGGATCGAAGCTTGGTATTCTTCGTTGCTCATGTCGTCGATGCGCTTGCGGAGCGTCTCGCCGCCCGGCAGCGCGTACAGCTCTTGGAGCTTGCGGCCGTATTTGGCCTCGAGGACACGCCAGCCATTCTGGGCAAAGAGCTTTTTGAGACGCAACGCACGGATGCCCGGAACGACACGGTCGAGGCTCTGTCGATTGAGGTCGACCACCCAGACGACCTGGCCGATCCCGTCGAGGGCTTCGTCGAGCAAGGCCTCCCAGACGTTGCCTTCGTCGAGTTCGGCATCACCCACCACTGCGACAAATCGTCGTTCGGGGATAGCCACGCCATGGTCACGCAGAAAACGCTGCGTCAGTGAAGTGAACAACGGCGCGACGACGCCCAAACCGACGGAGCCGGTCGAAAAATCGACGGCCTCGGGGTCTTTGGTGCGGCTGGGGTACGACTGCAACCCGCCGTATTCGCGCAACATGGGCAAGTAGCGCTTGGGCAGATTGCCCAACAAATATTGAATGGAATGATAAATCGGCGAGGAATGCGGTTTGACGGCGACACGATCGCCTGCCCGCAAGAAATGAAAATAGAGCGCAGTCATCAACGTCACGGTCGACGCGGAGGATGCTTGGTGACCGCCGACCTTTGTGCCATCCGTATTGGGACGGACGTGGTTGGCGTGGTGAATCATGTTGGTGGCAAGCCACAGAATGCGCTTCTGGATCGACTCGAGGGTGCGCACGACCGTGCGGTCCATCCGTGGTTTTTCGGGCTGTGTCGCTGGCGCTGCTACGGTGCGTTTCATGTGACTCCCCTCGACTGCTCTGTCATATGCTAAAGACACATACTATCCCCCTTATCTTACGCCATTTTGACACACCTGCTGACCGCTAATTTCTTTGGAACCGAAAGAAATGTCGTACATCGTTTTCGAAATATACCAATTTGTGATTTTTGTCCGTTCAGCACTGATCACGCGGCTTGGTGCATCTGCAACAACGTCCAAAAATCATCGACTGCACGATAGTCTGCTGGTTCGATTGACTGTGTCGATTGGAATGACCACCACGCCGCACAGACCGCTGTTGCATAACACCACTGTGCAACCAGCAAGACAGGAACGTCGAGTGCGTCTGCAAAAACCTTTTGCAACGCGCCTGTCTGTTCGTTGCTCTCCTGCGTATAGGCAACACGTTTATGTCTATCTCGAATAAACGGGGTGCATTCATATACCATGGGACCGATGAGTCCCTGCGGATCAATATGCACATAGCGACGGTCACGCAACAATACATTGCCTGCGTGCAGATCGCCATGCAGGGGGTACCATGTCGTCCGTGTGGTAGACGAGGTCATGATGTGGCATGCACGTTCGATATGCTCAATAGAAAAAAGTTCTGGCCGCTGTGCACAGATCATGCGTGCATGGGGACGAATGTCATTGACGATGGTGTCGATGGAGGGTATGTCGACGGCGCGACCATGGGGAAAGACGCTATCCCGAATCAATCCAGCGATGACATGTGCCTGTTGCTGGTCGCTCATCCCTGCCTCGTCCAGCCGAGTTCCCGGGTTGACGTGCTCGAGCACCACCGCATACTGTGCGTGATCGATTGCAATGCACTGTACCCCGGTCCTCCCGCGGTACTGATCATACATGGCAAGTTCTGCAGCAAACTCTTCAGCAGGGAAGCCCGTTTTGAGGACTAATGGCGTTCGTTGTGTGCGGTGCGTTGCACGACACACATAGTTCATAGTCAGGGGAAAGGGATCCCCGAGAACGAGATCCCATTGCACTGCGAGTCGGGCAAGGTGATGCGGCAATGCCGCACACCACTGAGCGCCGGCAGAGCCATAGGTATGTGTTAGCCGTTCAATGAATGGCACAGGCAATGACGCCTTCATTGATATCTCTCCTGCAAGCACCGCAATGAGCACCATCGTATCACGACGAGAGCGCTCTGCGGAGCGTTTTTTCGCAAGACACGAGACACCAATGGAGAACGAATCATCTCGTATCGTACATACCCGAAAGAGCCTATGCACGCTGTAGCAGATCACGGGATGGTCGTGATGAGTTCATCGATGTTGCGCTCGAAGCTCTTGATTTCTTCGTGCCAGCTGCGTACCCGCGCAAACGACTCTTCTGATGGGTAGCGTCCATTGCTTTCGATCTTCATCTCGATGAAGGCCGGCCAGAGCGTATCACGCAGCAAGCGGAAGTAGTAGAGGATCTCGCCGACGTCTGCACAGGCGGGCACCTCGATGGTATCGATACCTGCAAACGCCGCCGTCACCCGTGCTTCGTCGAAGTTGGCATCGACGAGCTCGAGGGTATAACTATAGACTTTGTCGACCAGCGGTCGGTACGCCTTGCGGACTGCCAATACGCGTGCTTTGAACGGGGCTGCCTGGGCGGCACAACTCACCTTGACCGTTGCGGTGGGGCGCGGCGTCTTGGAGGGCTTGGCTGTAGCGGTCGGCGGTTTTGTCGCCGTGGGCACGGTGGTGGCACTCGGTATCGGCGTCTCGGTCGGGACGGTGCTGGCTGTTGGGGTGTGTGTCGGTGATGGCACCGCGCTCGCGGTGACTGATGCAGTGGCTGTCGCCGTCGCTGGCGGTGGTGTACTGGTCACCACGATGATGATTGGTTCGGGGGTTGGAACGACTGCAGCACCCGCACAGCTGACACAGACGCTTAGTATCAGCAACAAGAGCAAAAACTTAGATGACATAGCACTCCTTGCAACAATATCTGACAGTTTAACGTATGTTGTGACATTTGTCGAAGTATTATTTCTCCTCTGACAATCCATCGTTGGTGTACGCGTGGAACGCCTCGTTCGCGGGACAAATGCGGTCATACACCAATCAGTGCAGGCCAGGATGCGCAGGCGGGGCGACGGGGAATAGTGTGCGGTGTGTCGCGCTCCGTGTTTTCGTCGCCTCGTCTATCGCATGTCGGCACGGCCCCCCGGACGACTCATCGTCGTCGGTCGCCGCGATACCTTTTTTTGCATAGAAGAGGAAAAGCACACTACAATACAGAAAAGAAAACACAGAGGCTGCCATGAATCGACAATCACTGCTCGAACGCATCACAACCACTGACC
>CAIPUQ010000301.1 GCA_903868295.1 uncultured Roseiflexaceae bacterium | reverse complement strand
GGTTGCAAAGGCTTTGGCGGCCGATTTGGTGATGCCGATGACTGCATGTTTGCTGGCTGAGTAGCCGACGATTCGTGGACTCCCTGCGAGGCCTGCATTGGATGCGATGTTGACGATTGCCCCGGTTGTGCCTGCGGCAATCATGCGGGCAGCACTGTATTTGGTGCCCAAAAAGACCCCACGCGCATTGACTGCCATGACCGCATCGAACGCGTCATCGGGATATTCGAGGAAGTCGCATATCGGGCCCGCAATACCGGCGTTGTTGATGACCGCATCGAGGCGACCATACCGTTGGTAGGTGTGGTCGAGCCAGCGCTGCCAATCGGCTGCGAGTGACACGTCACCACCACAACACAGCACCGTGGGCGACTCCTCACGCGCAGATGTCGATGGATACGTGCGGTCGACGCCGACGCAGTTCCACCCGGCGGCATTGAATGCGGCGATACAGGCAGCGCCTATCCCCGCGGCTGCTCCCGTTACCAAGACGACTGGGTTCTGCATGTGTGTCCTCTCAGCGGCGCCAGAGCGCTTCGATACGCTGCACAATATGCTGCTCCGCTGGTGGTCCGAGGGCCGCGACAAGCGGAGAGTTTTCGGGAATGAGATCGAATCGGTTGCCATCAGGGTCGTACCAGATCGTCGCATCGTCTGTGTGAGCGCCGCAGGCACGCAGATGTGCCACCGCAGCATCACGGTCGGGTGTACAAAACGTCATCCCGGTGTAGCCCAGATCGGTTGGTTGACGGGCGGGGAGCTGCTTTGGCTCCGGTGTGCTGAATTGCCAACATTCGATGGTCACGTTGGCGCCGCGCACCCATGCTGCATGGGCACGAATCCCCCGCACCTGCGCAATCGTGTCGATGCCCTGGTTGTCTGCAAGCAGTGGACTGGTGCGGACAGTCCCGCCAGTGACCGCTGCATAAAATGCAGCAAGACGCCCTATGTCCAAACTCGCCAGCGCAATATGGGCGAGCCACGGCGCGGTGGCCGTAGGCGCATAGGGCACCCCTTCACACTCGGTGACAACGCCTTCTGCATCATCGAGATAGACATACCGATGGCCGGTACCGAGGTCTACAGGGTGCGAACGCGGCACCGCGTCGGTGCGTTGGACGCTCGTGAGGAGCGCTTCGATATCCGGAGTTTGGATGCAGCAGTGGCTCATGCCCGGATCAAAAATGGTGCGTGGGTACGCGGTCGGTTGGAGCGGGACCTGGAGGTGGATGGCGCCGTTGGGTGCAATCAACCATGCGTCGTGACTGGTGTGTCGCTGACACACCAGTCCGTATGCGCGGTAGCGTGCAATCGCACGCGGGAGGTCACTCACATTGATGGTGAGGTGGTGGATGTACTGCAGCATCGCAGACTCCAATCAAGCCAGATTAGAACCCTTTGTTGTCCATCCCCATGGGCAGTGGTGCGGGGCGTTCGACACCACTGGTGAGCTGCATGTGGCGCCCTTCACGCGAGGCGTCGTGGATGGCATGCATAATGTCGAGCACATGATAGGCGAGTTTGCCCGAGGCGCGGTGCGGTCGGTTCTCTTGGATGGCGACGGCCATGTCAAGGACACCGAGTCCACGGCTGTTTTCGGCAAACGAATGGCTCAGCGGCATTTCGCGCCATTCACTATCGCCGCCGCGGCGGATTTTGATGCTGCCACTGAAGTTGTTTGGGTCAGGGACGAGCATCGTGCCTTCGCTGCCGTAGATTTCGAGCCAGGGCAATGTGCTGTGCCAGACATCGAAGCTGGTGATGATCGAGGCTACTGCGCCTGCAGCAAAATCCAGCACGCCGACGACATGCGTGGGGGTGTTGACGGGGATTTTGTCGCCGTAGTTGAGATTGTTGGTGATGGTGCGTTCGGCAAACGAAACCTGGGCCGAACCGCTGACGCGGTTGACGGGTCCGAGCAGTGTGGTGAGCGCAGTCAGGTAATACGGACCCATGTCGAACATCGGACCAGCACCGGGCTGGTAGAAGAAATAGGGATTTGGGTGCCAGCCTTCGGGGCCGCGACCGAGCATGAACGCGGTAGCACCGATGGGCTTGCCGATCCATCCATCATCGATGAGTTTGCGGCTGGTTTGCAGGCCGGCACCGAGGAAGGTGTCTGGCGCACCACCGACACGAACGCCCTTTGCTTCGGCCATGCTGAGCATCTGCTGGGCTTCGGCGCGGGTCACTGCCAGCGGCTTTTCGTTGTAGACCGATTTGCCGGCGGCGATGGCTTTGAGGGCGACTTCACCATGCGCGGCGGGTACCGTCAAATTGATGACGATTTTGATGTTCGGGTCGGCAAGCAACTCATCGACCGAGCAGCCCTTGGCGACGCCGAATTCGGCGGCACGAGCCTGTGCACGGGCGACGTCGATGTCGGCGACGGCTGCAATGTGAATGCCACGGAAGCGCTGGTGACAATTTTGCAGGTAGATGCTGCTGATATTGCCACACCCGATGATACCGATTGCGGTACTGCTCATAGAATCCTCGCTGATAGGCTGACGCATTATCTTAGCATTAGGTCCAACGCAGTGCAACGGCACTCACCCTGCTCAAGACTCGGACGGAAAAAGGGTCGCATCTGCAAGCCAGCTGCCCCATTGTGCGTCGCGCGCCAAGCGGTATGCTTCGCGTTGTCGTTTGGGGACATCACTTGTCATAATGCCACGTGATGAACAATGCTCGAGTGTGATATAGCCTTTGTGCGTCGTGCTGTCGTGCATCACACGGGCGCCCGCATACGGGATGGGCATGCGGCTGACGGCAATATAGCTATACTTGGCCTCTTCGTAGGGGAGCGTTGCGCCACGGGCGAGGCGTTGAAAGTCAGGGCGGGCGATTTTGGTGGCGAAGTGGCACCAGCCGTCGACCATCGGGCAGGTCCCGCAATGGGTGCAGGGTGCGACGACGTGGGCACCAAGATCAATCAGCGTCTGGCGAATGGTCGTCAGCATGGGGAAGAATGCAGAGGTACCCGGCTCGACGATGACGAGCGTATGCGCCGTGGCAGCCCATGCACGGGCAATCAGGTCGACACGCTGATTAACCGTTAGTTCATTGAGCACATGACCGATGACCACCAAATCGTGGGCAGGCCACCGTTGTGTGGTGGTCAAATCCTGTTGGAGTTGCAGGACCGGGACATCATGGGCGCTGTGTAAGGTCTGTGCCAACGCATCGAGGTGCACGTCGCGTTCGACGGTGGTGGCGCGTTGCACCGACGGAAAGCGGCTGAGTACAGCCCACACCGCCGTTCCAGGGCCGCTCCCGAGATCGAGTAGTGAGGTGGGCGTAAATGAAGGGATGCGCTCGCGGGTAGCACGGAAGGCACCGTCGAGCTGCGCATAGGTCGCCGGCATCAACAACGCCGCGTACGACAATGCATCGAGCGCCGTTCGGACAAGCGGCATGCCATCGCGCGTACCGCGGTACCGCTCGCTGAGTGCCTGTGCATTGGGGACCCATTGACTACTCGGGGTACGATGCAGCTCCGCGCGCAAGCGCACGGCGAGACGTGGCGGCAACTCGATCATGGGGTGGCAGTCGGCACAGGCACGGCGGTATCGGTTGGTGGCACCGGCGTGTCGGTAGCTGGCACCGTTGTGGGTGGTATCGGGGTAGCAGTAGGCGGCACCGGTGTGGCGCTGGCGACCACGGGAGCGGTAGTGGGTGTATTGGTGCGTGAAGGCGTGCGGGTTGCCGTCTTTGTGACCGTTGTGGTCGGACTCGGACTGCTGGTTGGTGTGGCAGTCTGTGTCTCGGTTGCAGTCACCGTAGCAGTCGGAGTGGTGGTAGGAGTACTGCTCGGCAACAGGGTAATGGTCGGGGCATCGGTAGGTGCGACTATCGCTGTAGGACTGGGAACTACTGGGACGGCAGTGGCTGTCGCTGGGATTTTGGTTGGCTGTTTGGTACGGACTGGTTTGGTGGTCGGCACGGCAGTGGCCGACTCTGGGGTGGGAACGACGATGACGGGCTCTGGTGTGAGTGACGCCACTGGGGTGCTGGTGGCGGTCTGCGTGCTGGTGGGAGTAATTGTCGTACTCGGTGTGAGCGCTACTGGGGCATCGGGGCCGGCAAGGAGCGATCGCACCAGCAGAAATCCGGCAACTAGGACGCCAAATGCAACGGGTGCCACAATCGTCAGGGGGAATCCCGCAGCGGTAGCATTCGGGCGAGCCGGAGCATTGCTCCGTCCTTCGAGCACGTTGCGTTTGCGCGGGGCAGTTGCTGCTCCGGTAGGGTATGGGGCAGCTGGTGCATGGAGTTCACGGGTGGTGTCGACATCCGATTCGATGGTGCGTGTCGAACGTGGGGATTCGTGGCGTGAGCGCGCCATGCCGGCAACCATCGAAGAAGCGGTGGTGTTGGCCGGTAATTCGGCGAACGCAGCGTCGATGGCTATCGAAAAGGCAAGACACGAAGCAAAGCGATCATCGGGATTTTTGGCGAGTGCTTTGTGGAGCACTGCAACGAGTCCCACCGGTAAGCCGTGCGATTGTACGGGTAAATCAGGCGGCGTTTTTTGGGCGTGCGCGACGATGAGCTCGGGGGTGTTGCCAATAAACGGAACTTCGCCAGCGAACATTTCGTATGCGCTGATAGCGAGCGAATATAGGTCAGTGCGCTGGTCGACGACCTCCCCCGAGACTTGCTCGGGTGACATGTATTCGGGTGTGCCCATGAACAGACCCGTTTTGGTAAGGCGCCCTGCATCGTCGTTACTCGATACCGAAATCCCGAAGTCGGTGAGGAGAATGCGGCCGTTCTGGTCGATGAGGATGTTTTGGGGCTTGATATCGCGGTGGACCGCTCCCTGCGCGTGTGCATAATCGAGTGCCAAAGCGACTGCGCGGATCAGGATGGCAACGACTTCGCCGGGCAACGCACCACGTTCGCGGATCACGGCATAAATGCTCCGCCCATCGATGAACTCCATAGCGAGGTATTGAATTCCCTCGGATTCGCCGATGTCGAAGAGGGTCACGATGTGCGGGTGTTGCAGACCTGCAACGATTTTGCCTTCGCGGCGAAATCGGGCCGAAAACTCGGGATCGCTGGCAAGTTGCGGGGATAGCACTTTGAGTGCAACAGATCTGCCGAGAATGGTGTCGGTGGCGCGATATACCCGGGCCATACCGCCACGACCGATCTCGGCATGTATTTTGTAGCGTTCGAAGCGTCGCCCGACGAGATTCAACACGGTGCACCCCTCAACTCGACGACGATGTGGTATAATCGGCGTAATTACGGTCATTGTAACATATGACGATTTGATGACACATGCATTCCGCATCGATATGCACTTTTTTTGCATGATTGGAGGCACACGTGATACATACGAATCCCGTACCTATGTTGCGTATTCGCCATCCCGAAATCAGCGAAGTGCAAATCGAGTGGCATCGCGAGCTCATTACCATCGGGCGCGACCAACAAAACGACATCGTTATTACGCATCCGCTCGCGTCGCGCCGGCATGCAACACTCGAACACGATGCACATGGGTACTTGGTCCGTGACCTCAAGAGCACCAACGGGACATTTGTGAATGGCCAAGTCATCTCAGATATGATGCGTCTGAACAGCCAAGACATTATTTTGGTTGGCGCGACCGAGATTGTATTCGTTGACCCTGAAGCCACGCAGAAGGGTGAACTGCCCAATTTCAGTGTACGCAAACCACC
>CAIPUQ010000300.1 GCA_903868295.1 uncultured Roseiflexaceae bacterium | reverse complement strand
CTTGTTTTGGGTGAATTAATTCGATCGACTAGTTGATTCCAACTCTGCAGATCGGGTGAAATAGAGCCCAATCCAAAGCGCTTGATGATGAAGTCGCCGAGGCCGTACCCTTCGAGCATCAGTGGTACGGCATAAATAGTGCTGCAGGTTTCGAGCGGGATAACGGCTTCGCGGTCGACATCGGCGAACGATGCTATTTTGTCGCGGATTTCATCGGTGATATGGTGGTCGGCGCGACAGCAGATGACATCGGCGGTAATGCCGACGCGGCGGAGCTCCATGACCGAGTGTTGCGTGGGTTTGGTCTTGACTTCGCCTGTTGCACCGATGTGGGGCAGCAATGTGACGTGAATGTACAAGACATTCTCGCGGCCGACGTCTTTGCGCATTTGCCGAATAGCTTCGAGGTACGGTAGGCCTTCGATGTCACCGACGGTCCCGCCGATTTCGACAATGACGATATCGGCATTTGTCTGACGAGTGACCGCAAAAATATGACTTTTGATTTCGTTGGTGATGTGTGGGATGACTTGAATCGTACCACCGAGGTAGTCGCCACGGCGCTCTTTTTGGATGACCGAAGAGTAGATTTGGCCAGTGGTAACGTTGCTGGCACGGGTCAGATTTTCGTCGATGAATCGTTCATAGTGCCCGAGGTCTAGATCTGTTTCGGCACCGTCATCGGTGACGAACACTTCCCCATGTTGATACGGTGACATGGTGCCGGGGTCGACATTGATATAGGGGTCGAGTTTCTGAACCGATACCTTGATGCCACGGCTCTTTAGGAGTCGCCCAATCGATGCGACGGTGATGCCCTTGCCGACTGACGAAGCGACGCCACCGGTCACGAAGATGTATTTGGTCATGTTGTTGTGGCGCTCCTCTCGCCTGTACATAACAGAACCGAGGGGAAGCTGACTTCCCCTCGAATGTACGTTCATCTGACCGTGCATATGCGGTCGTTCTATTCTAACATACCCGTTCGAATATCACGCGCTTGCTGTGGGTTTGAGGAGGACAATTTTGGCGGTGCCGCCGGCGGGCGGCAGATTGGCTACGGTGACGGTCAGCTTGTCCTCGAACACGGGTTCTTTGATGCTATGTGCCTGGAGAAAGCGGTCGATGCTGTCGAGCGGATTGTCCATGACTGCTTGATCACCGGCATAGTGCATAGGGATGACAATGCGTGGCTCGAGTTGGGCAATAATTGCGGACGCATCGTTGGCGTTCAGCGATTCGTTGCCGCCGACGGGGAGAAAGAGTACGTCGATATCGCCGATTTCTTCGACTTGGGCGGCGGTGAGCTCGTGTGCCAAATCACCCAGATGGGCAAAAGCGACATCGTCGATGTGTGCCACAAAAACGGTGTTATTGCCGAACTCGGCACCCTTCTTTTTGTCGTGATAAGTACGCACGCCGGTCACCAAGATACCGCCTACTTCGTATTCACCGGGGCCGGTAAAGATGTTGAGGGATTCTTTGAGGGGCTTTACCACGCTGGTGTTGTTGTGGTCGTCGTGGGGGTGGCTGACCGTCACAATCGAGGCGGTAGGTTTGCCGATGTCGTACCCACTGGTGCGATCAACGGGATCCATCAGTACCACGCCGTCGCGCCCGCGGATTCGAAAGCATGCGTGGCCAAGGAATTGAATATCTGGCATGATGCGCTCCAACAAATGATGTATTGGTCTATTGTGACGGAGATTCGCGGTGGACGCAAACCGGTTAGATGTCTTCGGGTTCGGAATCGAGCGGTGCTTCGGTGTACTCGGTGCGTTCTGCCCAGCATGTCTGGACGGCGGCACGGACTGCGCTCATGGGATAGCCACGCCGGAGCAACACCCCACTGAGGCGCCGCGTGTAGGTTACTTTGTCGAGGCCGCGCAGACGATTGGCGAGTTTGCGTGCATAAAGGAGTGCATGATCGGCGTCGGATGCTCCGATATCGTGTTGTTGCGAGAGGGT
>CAIPUQ010000299.1 GCA_903868295.1 uncultured Roseiflexaceae bacterium | reverse complement strand
GAGTGTGGCGGCGATTACCGGTGCCTATGTTTTGGGGATTTTGGCGACCAAGCATCTCGACCACAAGCATATCGCACACGACGGCACGGCAGCGGTGGGCTATGCGTTTTTTATCCCGATTTTCTTTGTCAACATCGGCTTGCAGGCGAGTGCCGACGGCATCCTCGAGACACCGTTGTTGGTGGTCGTGATTACGGTCGTGGCAATCGTCACCAAGTTGCTCGGTGGTGGCTTGGGTGCCAAATTGGGCGGCCTGAGTTGGCGTGGATCGGCCATGGTCGGTGCGGGGATGGTGTCGCGCGGCGAAGTCGCCTTGGTATTGGCCGGTGCCGCGTTGAGTGCGGGTGCTATCGACCGCACGATTTTTTCGGCGTTGATTGTGATGACACTGGTAACGACGCTGCTCACGCCACCCATGCTGCGTCTGCTGAGTCGTGGCGAGGAGCCAGCGCAACGGGCTGATGCATGACCAGTGCTCCGCGGCATCTGCAGGGGGTCCTGTCGATTGCGTTGGCAGCGACATTATGGGGCACGATCGGCTTGGTCGTGGCCGTGCTGAGCGGGGGGACGACCGGCACTGATCCGTTGCTGATTGCCTGCGGCCGGGTGGCCTTGGCTGTCCCCGTCTTGTGGGGCTGGCACCGGCTGCGGGCGCAACGCTGGCAGGTTGGGCTGACGCGCACACACGGGCTGCTGCTGGGTGCGGCGGGACTTGCCTTTGCGGTGTACCATGTGACGTATTTTGCGGCGATTCCGCGCGTCGGTTTGACCTATGCCGTGTTGCTCAACATCTGCACCGCACCGTTGTTTACGCTGTGTATTGCGCGCATCTGGTTGGGTGAGCGCTTGCATGCCCCCCAGCTCCTCAGCATCGCGCTGGCCATTGTGGGCTGTGTGGTGCTGATAGGCGGTACCCCAGCGACGGTGCGCCTCGATCCCATCGGTATGCTGCTGGCAGTGGCGGCAGGGCTGTGTTATAGCCTGCTGGCGGTATTGACACGGCGCGTCGCACCGGAGGCTGACCCCGTGACCATCCAGGCGGTGATTATGTCGGTCGCTGCGGTGGTGCTGCTGATCGGGCTGACACAGACGCCGGTGGTGTTGACGGGCCTACCGTGGCTGTCGTTGCTCTATCTGGCACTCGTGCCGACGGTGCTCAGTTATGTGCTCTATACGCGTGGGTTGGCGGTTGTGGGGGCCACCACCGCGGCGTCGCTGACGTTGCTCGAGCCGTTGGTGTCGACCATGTTGGCCGTTGGGGTCCTCGGCGAACGCATGAGTGCGCTGTCGTGGGTCGGTGCAGTGGTATTGGGGATGAGTTTGCTTTTGGTGGCCCGCCGCTCCTGAGTCGAGCGCTATCCCATCATCAGTACACCAAAAAAATTCCTAATTCCCAATTCCTAATTCATAATTCATCATTCATAATTCATCATTCATAATTCATCATTCATAATTCATCATTCATAATTCATCATTCCCTACCAGAGCAACAACCACATCATTCACGTTTGTGCCCGTCGGCCCCGGCATGAGCAGATCACCCAATGCCGCAAACAGCGGGTAGGCGTTGTGCTGGCTCAGATGCTGGGCCGGGTCGAGCCCGTTGTCTTGTGCGCGTTGCCACGTCGTTGCCGTTACCACGGCGCCTGCGGCATCGGTGGGACCATCGCCGCCATCGGTGGCATAGGCAGCCACGAGCGCATCGGTCCCGCCAGCAATCCCTTGTGCAATGGCCAGCGCAACGGTTTGATTGCGGCCGCCGTGGCCGTGCTGTGGCACCAGGGTGACCGTCGTTTCGCCGCCCCACAACAGACAACGCGGCTGACGCGACGGCGGGAGCGCGCGCAGCAGTGTTGCAATCGATGCGCCTGCATGCAGTGCATCGCCCGCCAGGGCGGCCGAGACCAGGGTTGGTGCGTACCCGGCCGCACGGGCAGCGTCGCTCGCCGCAGCCAGCGATTGGCTGATGTCGGCAATGATGGTCGGCGTGTGCGCAACCGGTTGTCTGGTTATGGGGATGGCACAGGCAGCCAGTATGGCAGGGTCGACCTGCTGATCGATCCCAGCGGTTACCAGGACCTGCTGGGCGGCGTCGGCGTCGGCGGGATTGGGGACTGTCGGCCCTGAGGCGATGGCCGTCAGGCTGTTGCCGATGACATCCGACAGGATCAACGTACGCAGGGTCGTATGCGCGCCGGCGCGTGCCAACCCCCCGCCTTTGACACGATCGATGCGCCGGCGCACGGTGTTGATGGCCGTAATGTCGGCCCCACTGGCCAGCAAGCGG
>CAIPUQ010000298.1 GCA_903868295.1 uncultured Roseiflexaceae bacterium | reverse complement strand
TAACGCAGCATCGATGTACGAACTCAGGGGCATGGATCCTCCGCTGGTGAAATGGTGTTGTGACGCACGCGCTATTGTGCGAGCAACCCGGTCGAGCACTTCTCGATAAGGGTGCTGATGCAACGCATGCAAAGGAAACTGCTACCCGCCACGCACCGCTGTCGGGACGGTGAAGACCGCCGGTAACCGCGTCAAGCCACGCAACTCGATGCTCGGGCGCCACTCGAGCGGTGCAACGGGATCGACCAGCTGGAGCGACGGCAGGCGTTCGAGCAACACACGCAAGGCGACCGACCCTTCGAGCCGGGCAAGGGGCGCGCCCAGACAATAATGAATGCCGTGACTAAAGGCCAGATGCTTGGCCTCGTCGCGATCGAGCTGGTATTCTTCGGGATTGGCAAAAATCGTCGCGTCGTGATTGGCAGAGCCTAGCAGAAGCTGGATATGCGCGCCTCGGGGAATTGCAACGCCCGCAATGGTGAGATCTTCGGCGGCATAGCGATTGACGAGCTGCACGGGACTGCACAGGCGCAAGAGCTCTTCGACCGCGCGCGGGATATCCTCGGGATGTGCGGCGAGGTGGGTCAGGTGCGCTGGCTGTTGGAGGAGTGTCGCGAGCCCGTTGCCGATCAGATTGACGGTTGTCTCGTGGCCTGCAATCAGCAACAAGACTGCCGTGCTGACGAGCTCTCTGGGCGACAGTTGATCTGTGCCGAGATGTGCCTGCATGAGCTGGCTGAGTAGGTCATCGCTGGGGGTCGTGCGTCGGCGCCGGATGTGACCACGGAGATAGAGACCGAGACGCAGAATATCCCGGTTGAGGTAGGTCGCACTGCCGCTGATGACGCCAGAGTTGATGATGTTGGTCGACCAGCGGTGAAAGCGCGGGTGATCGGCAGCGGGGATGCCCAACATGTCGGTAATGACTGTCAACGGTAACGGGAGTGCATAATCGCGAATCAGATCGATCTGTCCCGTGTGAACTACTGCGTCGATGAGGCGGTTGGCAATGCGTTCGATGTGTGGTTGCCAGGCGGCAATGACCCGTGGAGCGAACGCGTCGCTGGCGAGACGGCGCAAGCGGGTGTGGTCGGGCGGATCTGCTTTGAGCATGTTGGAGCCAACCAGCGGTCGTATAAAGAGACGCTCAAAAAACGATGGGGTCCGGGTGTTGTACATGTTCTTTTTGAGGCGCGGATCACGCAAGCAGTCCATGATGTCGGCCGCTCGACTGACGAGATAGACGGGTGCGCCCGCCGCACTCGTGGTCAGCAGTACGGGGGCATCGGTGCGGAGCGTTCGATAGGTGGCATATGGATCAGCGCGGAAGGTCGGTGCGGTGTAAATAGATGGATGCATCGGTCCTCCGTGCGGACATGTGGTTGACTGTGTGCATGATAGCGGATTCTGCGTTGGCACGGATAGCGCGCACGCAGCAGGTCGGGGATGCGGCGAAAACGCAACGCGCTGGTGTTTTCGTGACCCCCATGGCACCGAGCGTACACCCACACGCTCGTGCACTGTGGTGCCGGACGACGTGGGGGACTGCGCGGCGAAGCTTTCCCATGACCAGACAAAAAGCGGTAGGATGGTGCATCAGACGAAAGGGAGGGTTGCAATGGCGCGTGCATTACGGGTGGTG
>CAIPUQ010000297.1 GCA_903868295.1 uncultured Roseiflexaceae bacterium | reverse complement strand
TTGTCGGCGCTGGCTACGTGAATACCGTGATTGGTTTGCGTGACGGTCGTATCTTGGCTATTGGTGCATCAGAAAACGACGCGCTGGTGAGTCGGACACCGACCAAAACAGCAACGCCTACCCCTTGATGACCATGCACCTACGTGCATGGTCAACGCGGGGGTAATCTGCGTGCATGGTTATCGAGGAGAAAATTCAATCCAGGGGTCGTCGTAGAAGCGTCGGCTCCTGGACTTTTTGCGGGGCGCACACCACAGAAAGACCGCATCGAGCGCGAGACAGACAGTACATGGGCTGGGTGCCAGGACGTTCGTTCAACCTCTATCTCATCACATAATCATCAACACGTAATATGTACCGGAAAAAACTTCTATTGCTATCAATTATAGTAATAGGGTATGGACCTTCTTTGTTGGTATGACTATCGGAATACATCCTGATTGTATGCGTCGGGACGGGAGGATAGATTGATGGGAAGCGAACAAACGCTCTGGCATCGAATGTGGCGATTTGTCATGGTTCTATCGATATTTTGGAGCACTGGTGCTGCATTCCCGATCCGGAGTGGAACGCCAGTGAGTCATGCGTCTGCACGGACGACGCCGTATCTCCAGAACGGCAGCTTCGAGAGTGGGCTGACTAACTGGACTGCGATGAATCAACGCATCGACCTCGGTGTAACCAATGTCGGCGGCTGTGTTTCGGTCGACACGACGGACTACACTGCGTATGCAAATGTGAGTAATGACCATAACGATACCGGTTCATTTAGTGGATTTACGACCCAGATTGTCACTACGGTGAGTTCACTGGGGCCGGCACAGGGGACCAATGCGGTACGATTGGATTTGGGATCGGGGTCTGGTACGACGGGATTCCACGTGGTACACGGACCAGCGATTATCAGTGATGTCTTCAAAGGGGTGCAGAATCAGATTGTGACGCTGAACTGGTTTTCTGCTGCCGGAGCCGACAACTTCGCTGTGTTGGGGTATTTGTTGGACACCGACGCGAATGGCGACGGTACGGCATCGGGGAGCGCCGGGGACTGCGCACAATATGAAATTTTGGACACCTATGGTGCTTCGGTGGTCGGTTGGCAATTTGCCCAGGTGACCATCCCGGCGACGCGTGAGTTTTATAAGTTTGTCTTTGTGAACGGTACCTATGATGCATCGGGTGGTAAGGCATCGGGTGCGACGTTCTGGGTCGACAACATTTCGATGGGTAACCCGCAGACGATTACGTTTAGTCTGACTGGTACGACCAAAAACTATCACGCCACTGGATCGAGTGCGCCGTTCACGTTGCCGGGTACTGCGTCGTCTGGGTTGCCATTGACCTATACATCGAGCACTCCGTCGAAATGTACGGTGAGTGGCTCGACGTTGACCATCGTGGGGGCGGGAACGTGTACCATTGTGGCCAGTCAGCCGGGTGGCGATGACGGGACGACGCTGTGGGCGTCGGCGTCGAGTGTGAGTTCGTCGTTTACGATTACCAACATCGCGCCGACCGCACAGACGATTACCTTTACCCAGCCTGCGAATGTGATGTCAACGGATGCGGATTTTACGGTGACGGCGACCGCGTCGTCGGGTTTGGCAGTGACCTTTAGCACCACGACATCAGCGGTGTGTACCGTCTCGAGTGCGGGTTTGGTGCACTTGTTGACGCCCGGGACATGTACGGTGGTCGCCGCACAAGGTGGCGGTGTCAACGGTGCGACGACGTATGCCGCTGCGACAAATGTGACGCGCAATATTCTGTCGATGGATGTCCAGGCGATTACGTTTGCGGCGTTGAGCGACAAGGACTCGACCGCAGCGAACTTTGCGGTGTCGGCGACGTCGGACGCTGGATTAGCAGTGACATTTACGTCATCGACGCCGAGTGTATGTACGGTGACCAGTGGCGGCACCGTCGATGTGTTGACTCCTGGGACTTGTACGATTAGTGCAAACCAAGCAGGAGGAGCGACCGGTGGCGTGACCTACACGGCGGCCACGTCGGTCAGTCAATCGTTCACGGTGCGTACGCCGCAGGCGATTACCTTTGCGGCATTGAGTGATATTGATGAGGATGCTGCTGCATTCACGGTGGCTGCGACTGCCGATTCGGGCCTGACGGTGAGTTATTCGACCACCACTTCCGCGGTCTGCACCGTGACGAGTGCCGGTGAAGTCACGCTGTTGACGTACGGTACCTGTACGGTGGTGGCAGATCAGGTTGGTGGGACAAATGCAGGCACGAGTTATAGTGCGGCAACCAGTGTGACGCGCTCGTTCGTGTCACGGAGGCTCCAGACGATTACCTTCCCGACGGTCGCAGATGTGGATTCGACCGCAGCCAATTTTGCGCTCGGAGCGACGGCTTCATCGGGTTTGGCAGTGACGTATAGCACCACCACCACGGGTGTGTGTACGGTCACCAGCGGTGGTACCGTGAGCATTGTGGCGCCGGGGACGTGTACCGTCACCGCGGCACAAGCCGGTGGACTTCGATCTGGGACGACGTATGCGACAGCACCGACCGTCAACCAATCATTCACCGTGCGTACACCACAGGCGATAACCTTTGCGGCGCCCAGCGATGTCGATCAGACGGCTGCGGCCTTTACGCTGGCGGCCACGGCGGACTCGGGATTGGCGGTGACGTACACCTCGACGACGCCGAGTGTGTGTACGGTGACGAGTAGCGGCACGGTGACGATGGTGTCGTACGGCACCTGTACGATTGTGGCGGCGCAGGTGG
>CAIPUQ010000296.1 GCA_903868295.1 uncultured Roseiflexaceae bacterium | reverse complement strand
GCCTTCCAGGATCCCGGCACATATGACCACGCAGCACATCACGCACTCGCCCGCCGCGCAGCAGCCGACGGCGCGGTCTTGCTCAAAAACGACACCCAACTGCTCCCGATCGCCACGACGCAACGCATCGCCGTCATCGGCTCGTTTGCCAAGACCCCACGCTACCAAGGTGCAGGCAGCTCGATGATCAGTCCCCACCAGATCGACACCTTCTACGATGCGCTCGTCGCACGTGTCGGCGCTGAAGGTAGCGTCAGCTATGCCGAGGGCTACACCCCTCGTGCCGCTGCTCCAGACGCCGACCGCATCGCCGCCGCAGTGGCAGTCGCCCGCGCTGCCGACATCGTCGTGGTATGCGCGGGACTCCCCGATGTCGAAGAGACCGAGGGCCTCGACCGGCAGCACATGCGCATGCCCGAGGCACACAATGCCCTCATCGCAGCGGTCGTCGCCGTCAATCCGCGGACCGTCGTCGTCCTCAGCAACGGCGCTCCGGTCGAGATGCCCTGGCATGATCAGGTACCTGCCATCCTCGAAGGGTATCTCGGTGGCCAAGCGGGTGGGTCTGGGTTGGTCGACATCCTCGTCGGCGACGTCACCCCGAGCGGTAAACTGGCCGAGACCATCCCATTCACGCACACCGATCACCCCGCACATGTCGACTTCCCGGGCTCACCCACCGATGTCGAATACCGCGAGAGCATCTACGTCGGCTACCGCTACTACAATACCGCGCAGACGCCGGTCCGCTATCCCTTTGGATATGGGCTCAGTTACACCACGTTTGCCTATAGCACCGTCACCCTAAACCAGCAGTCCGTTGCCGCAGACGACGGTGTCGACGTGTCGCTGACCATCACCAACACTGGTACAGTCGCCGGTGCCGAGGTCGTCCAAGTGTATGTCCACGACCAGACCGCGACGGTCTTCAAACCCACCCACGAACTCAAAGCATATGCCAAAGTGCACCTGCAACCAGGTGCATCTCAACAGGTCACCTTGCATCTGCCACGTCGTGCGTTTGCGCACTACGACGTCGCACAATCATGCTGGGTGGTCGAGTCGGGTGCATACGACATCCACATTGGTGCCTCGTCGCGCGACATCCGCCAATCGGTGACGGTCGACGTCGCTTCGACGGACATCATTACCCCATCGGCAACCACCGCACCGATGCAGGCATATTGGCAGCCGAGTGCTGCTGGGTTCTCGGCAACGTCGTTCAGCGCATTGTGGGGCGGCCCAGTGCCTACCTCGGCGAAGCGACGAGGATCGTTTACCACCAACACCCCGATTGCCGACATGCACGAGAGCATGCTTGGGCGCCTCGTACACGCACAGGTCCGCGCGGGGCTCAAGCGTTTTGCATCGAGCGACACCGATGGCCCGACCAATAAGCTCTTCGAAGCAATGGCCGAAGAAGCGCCGTTGCGCGTTCTGCTCATGTCAGGTGGCGGCAAAATCTCGAACACTACCCTCGAAGTCATCGTCGCCTGGGTCAACGGCCATTATCTGCGTGCCATTCGGTTAGCGTTGGCCAATCGATTTCGCTGACCTCGGCAGGACGCACAACACCCACGGCATCGCCGTGGGTGTTGTTTTGTATAGGGTATTTGGATGTGTGATTATGGGAGCAAAACGATCTTGGTGACCGGGGCAGTCCCTGCCAGCAACTCCTCAAAGGACATCCGGCCGTCCGCCAACGGTCGTTCGACCACCCAATCGGGCGTCGCTTTGACCACGTGCCGGGCGATCAAATCGACGGCGGTCGTAAAGGCTTCACGGCTATAACAGAAGCTCCCCATCAAGCGGATTTCTTGGCGAATTATGTAATTGGTGGGGATGGCCGTTTCGTCCTCGTGCAGACCCATCAACACCACCGCACCGCCCGGCATGACCGCTTTGATCGCCTGATTGCGTACGACACCGGTGCCGACTGCATCGACCGCGATATCGACCCCGCCCGGGTAGACTGCCAACGTGGCGGCCACGGTATCGGCCGATTTTGCATTAATCGTATGGGTAGCACCCCAGTGTTTGGCCACCTCGAGGCGGTTGTCCGAGATATCGCTGACAATAATCTGCTTGACGCCACGTGCTTTGGCAGCGGCAATCACACACAACCCAATCGGGCCAGCGCCGAGTACCAACAGGGATTGGCCGGCTTGGGCATCGGCCAGCTCGACGGCATGCACGGCACAGGCCAGTGGTTCTGCCAGTGAACCGGCAGTGAATGATATCTTTTCGGGCAAATGCCAGCACAAATCTGCCGGCACGACCACATATTGCGCAAAGGCGCCGGGCAAATGGGCACTCAAAAGCTTGCGGGAACGACAGAGGTTCACCCGACCCGCTTTGCAGCGGTCACAGGTACCGCAGGTCACCAATGGGTTAAACGTCACCCGTTGACCCTGGTGCACCGGGGTGCCGTCCGCCAAGATTCCCCCGCCCGACACAATGGTACCGGCTGCTTCGTGCCCCATGATGAGCGGCGGGACGCGCAGACTATTATGCCCCAAATACCCACTCAGTTCTGACCCGCAGATTCCTACTGCGCCCACTTTGATGAGGACTTCGTGTGCCTGTGGCACAGGAGTCGGGAGCGTTTGCAGTTCCATCTGATGTGGGCCCAGCCATACCAACGCACGCATTTCCGAAGGGACGGTATGGTTCTGCATGATTCGCTCCTCCGCGCACCGGTGCGCAGTCTCAGTCAGGGTAGTGTACCCATGGCGGGATTATACCACCGCATTGATTCGCACATCAGTGCGCTGAAGGTTGCGGTTCGTGGTCGTGTTCTGGAGGGAACACGAAGTATTTGAACAACACAAACAGGTTCGCAGCCACCACAAAGACTGCCACCGCCTGCACATACTGATAGGGGTACCCGTACCATTCATAAAACACCGTCAAGAGCATAAAGTTCAGCGTGAATCCAATGGTGTGTGCAATGATATAGCGGAATATCGAGCCGTAGAGGTTCCCGGTATGCGAAAACGTCAGTTTTTTGTTGCCAAAAAAGCCCAGCACCGCTCCCAACACATAGAACGAAGACATCGTAGATTTCGGGTCGACGCCGAGCGATGTCACCAGCAGGAACACACCATATCCCAAGATATTGGTCGTCACGCCCACAATTCCGTAGCGGATCAGCTGCCACAGGGCAATCGGGTTCAATTGTTGTTTCAACACGCTCAGTGCATGTTTCATGATGAATGTATTGGTTTCAGTTCAACGTACAACACCATCGCCCGTGATGTCCGTGCAAACACGCTCTGCAGGACATAAAACGGAAAAAGGGTGTATCTGTTCATAACATACCGATAGTACGGTGGGAAGGTCGTTTTGTAGGGCACATTTCGGTGTCCCGTGTCTTTGGTGCGGTCGAGGTACGTCAATGCCAGTTTGTCGGCTTCGTGCTGTTTGACTTGTCGATTCGAAAGCGGCAACAACAGGTTCGATAATGGGAACGTCAATCCAGACATGTGTTCTATCTGCCAACCCAGGCGATCCGCAAGGGCCTGCGTCGATGCGTACGAATAGCGCCGGAAGTGTCCGGCGATGTCGTCTTCGATGCCCCAATAGCGCATGTGTGCAGGGACCAAGTGGATCGCAACACCCCCTGCCGTGAGGCAAGCGCGGGCTTTCTCGAAGTATTGTGCTTCGGTGGCGTCGTCGAGATGCTCGATGACCATCGAAGAAATCACCAAATCAACACTCTGTGGTTCGAGTACGAGCGTACAAAAATCTGCTTCGGCAACCATAAGCGTGCCGGCGCGAATGGCGTCAGAAAAACGGATCTGCAGTGATTCGACGGTCTCTGTCGAGAGATCATACGCGGTACCGCGCCAGCCGAGTTCCAGCAAGAGTGCCGTGATTTCGCCCGTACCAGGACCTACCTCCACAAACACGCCGGGTTTGATCCGTGTGAGCCGCTCACGCACATGCATGAGTTGCAGGATTGTCCCAGGCGGCAACACCGTCGACTGCGTCATGCTATTTCTTCCCCACCCGCGACGCGATGTACGCATCGATCGACTGCGGTTCTGCGTATGCATACCCGAGAATCTGTTTTGCTTCATCCGATGGCATTTCGGGCATGCTATTGGGCAAATTGATCTGCTGCTTGAAGAACGGGATGTTGTAGACGTGATTAATTGCGCGGCGATCTTTGTCGGTCGAGTTAAAACCGCCGGAGTGATAAATCATGCAGTCCAATACAATAAAGCTGCCGGCTTTGGCTTCTGCCTGCACCGCATGACGTGCGATGTACTGCGCCGATGGGAACGGCTCGCGCAAATGCGTGGCTGGCAAGACGTACGTCGCACCATTGGCGGTTGTGAAATCGTCGACGCAATACAGTGCATTAATTGCCAACACGCTCGAAGACACAAAGTGCTGGTACGGCAAATCGCGATGCCACGAGCCTTGGTTGTAGCCCTGTTTGGCAGGGTTCACAATGCCGTTTTGCTGATTGAGCACAAACGATCCTTTGATGAGCTTTTTGAGCAACTGCATCAAGTTTGG
>CAIPUQ010000295.1 GCA_903868295.1 uncultured Roseiflexaceae bacterium | reverse complement strand
CGGCGGTCTTTTGTTACAACGATTCGAGCGCCATCGGCCTGCTGTCGGGTTGCCGCCATCACGGCATCACCGTGCCCGAGCAGTTGAGCGTCGTCGGGTTCGACGACATCGATATGGCGCAATACAGCACCCCGCCGCTGACGACGCTACGCCAGCCACGCATGGCCATCGGCGAGGCGGCCCTCAAGACGCTCCTCCTGCGCATGCAGGAGCAGTCCACCGAGAGCCTGACCTTCCCCGGCGAACTCATCATCCGCAAATCGACCGCCCCCGGGCCACACCTACCAGAGCCCAAGGTGATGAAGCGATTGGGGTGACTTCGACATCCGCATGCAAAAAAAGCAGGTCATGGGCGACCTACCCCGCTTCGCGGGGCATCACGACGTCGCACGTCGGGTTACATCACACCACCGACACAATCACCAAAACCACAATACCAACGCTCAACACCGACCCACAGCCACGCGTGGTACGCGTGTAGATGCGGTTGTAGAGCGCACGGCGCGGATTGGTAAGCCAGCCCCAGCCACGCGGCGCTTTGATGCCGAGGTTATGACGAACATACCGTTTGACCGACAATCGCGACGCAATTCTTTTTGCCAATGATGGGATGCGAAAACGAAATTTCATCACATGTTCCTCTTCAACGTGTCAACACACCCGCATATCTCTTCTGATAACTGATAACTTATAACTGATAACTACTAATTACTAATTACTAACTACTAACTACTATTTCCTCAACTGCCTGCGTCGCTTCCGGCATCGGGAAGACCGGGAACGCGTGCATCATCCCCGCATAGACCCGCTCGGTCACCGGCACACCTGCAGCGCGCGCCTTGGCGCAGAGTGCTGCGATGTCCGGCACAAAAATCTCGCGCCCGCCCGCTATCACAACCAGCGGGCAGAGCCCGGTCATATCGCCATATAGCGGGCTGATGTGCGCTGCGCGCGGGTCTTCGGCGCCGGCCCACAATGCCCCAAACACCTGCAGCCCATGCCTACTCAGCACCTGATCACCCGACTCCAACGCTGCAATGGCCGGGTTGCTCATGGTCACATCGACCCATGGCGACATCGCAACCACACGTTTGGGCAATGCAACGCCCTGGTCACGCATCCGCTGTACCAGCCCCAGCGCGAGGCCGCCACCCGCCGAATCGCCCATCACCTGCAGCGCTGCGCTGCCATACTGATCGACCATACGACGATACATCGGCTCGACGGCCGCGTAGGCGTCGGCGGCACTGGCAAAGGGAATTTTGGGGTACAACGGTGCGACGACCGTCGCGCCCATTTTTTGACACAGCGCATCGATCAATTGCCAATGAAAATCCGACGCCTGATAGATGTACGCCCCGCCGTGCAGATACAGCACCGCAGCGCGCGTCGGCTGCCCTGCTGGCGTGAAGGTGTAGACCTGCATGCCGGATTCGGTCGTCTGCGTGACGGTTGACGCCAGCTTCAGCTTGGCCGACATCACATAGGGCTGTGGGCCGGCGGCCCGTGTATCATCCAGTATCTTCTGGACGCGCTGAGGGTCCG
>CAIPUQ010000294.1 GCA_903868295.1 uncultured Roseiflexaceae bacterium | reverse complement strand
TGGCAAAACGACGGTTGCGCGCTTTGTGGCCGAACTTTATGCATCGATGAATATATTGCCTCATTTTTCTTTTGTCGAAGCCTCTCGGGCAGATCTCGTCGGCGGGTACGTGGGTCAAACAGCGCTGAAAGTCAAAGAAGTCATTGATAAGGCTCGTGGAGGAGTCCTGTTTATTGATGAAGCGTATGCCTTGATGCCGCGTCACGACAGTGATTATGGCCATGAAGCAATTGCGACATTAGTACAGTACATGGAAAACTATCGGAACGAGCTCGTCATCATTTTGGCAGGGTATGCCGATGAAATGCAGGCGTTGATCGATGTAAATCCCGGTTTACGGAGTCGTATGACGACGTTCATAGACTTCCCCAACTACACACCGCAAGAACTCATTGCAATCTTCCGATCCACACTCGATACAAACAAAATGTCGATTACCGATGCAGCAATGCAGCATGTAGAGGACCAGTTGCAGGTTGTCGCAACGCGTAGCGATTTCGGCAACGGTCGGTTCGTTCGCTCATTGTGGGAAACGTCATTTACCCAGCTTGCTTTGCGTGATTTTGCAGACGGTGCATTTAATGATTCGGAACTTCGTGTATTGGATGTTACTGATGTCGATAATGCGTTTAAACAGCTGATGAGGAGTCTGCCGGCTGCTGCGGAGCCGCGCCGAGGAATTGGTTTTCTGCGGAATTAATTAATTTATCTCAGTGCAACCCCCACGTGCCCATTCGGGCAGTGGGGGATTTGTTTTGGTGGCACAATGCCACGAGCACGGTCACGCAGAGAACCCGCAGCTGCGGATGCGGGTGAGGGAGCAGTGACGCAGAGATGTTTGACGGAAATAACAGGGGCACTACCCCGCTGCGCGAGGCATGACGACCTCGCCCGTATAATCCAACACCGCGCCCGCAGAACCTTGAAACCCTACCGCAGCGGGCTGCAGTTCTTTTCGGGACCACGGCCGACGCGATCGGCAAAGAACTGGGTCATGCTGGCTTTGTCCACGGACTGCAGGGGCAACAGGTAGTTCCAGGCGGTCATGACAATGGGTGCTTCCATTTTGTCGTCGGGGCGGGGCACCATTAACACACAGGGATTTTGGCGCTGGAACTCAGCGGCGATTGCTTTGAGTTCGGTCACGCTGGTCTCTGGCAGCGATGGGTTGTAGTGGATGATGACACCGCCGTGCTCGATGTTGTGCACACTGACGCGGTCATCGATGGCCTCGGGCGCAATACCCCAGGGTGCGACCATGCTGCCCACGTGCCAGCCAGAGGTCGGCGGGTTCGAGTTATACGGCGTACGCACCGGGTCTGCCAACGAATCGAGGTGCAAGCTGACGCCTTGGTCGGGGTACTTTTCGGACCCGAGCGGCAGGTTGTCGTTGTTGCGGTAGATTGCCCACACAATGACGGCAATCAGTACGAGTGCGCCGATAAGATAGGGCGTGGACGATGCTTTTTTGGCGGGTGCTGCCTGCATCTTCACTGGTTTTCCTTGGGAAGGCTTGGCGTTGCGATTTTTTTGATTCGTCATTGTGCGTATCCTTGTGCGAGTGCGACTGCCAGGGCTGCGGCGATGCGGGCGTTGTTTTGGAGGAGGGCCATGTTGGTGCGCATGCTTTCGCCGCTCGTCTCGCGCATGACTGCGCTGAGGAGGAAGGGCGTAACCGCTTGGCCGCGGATGCCGGCTGCGTCGGCCTGGGCCAAGGCGCGCAGGATGTGCTGTTCGATGTCGGCAGGGTCGAGGGCGTACTCAGCCGGCGGTGGCACGGCCACGATCATCCCGCCGCCGCCGAGGGCACGGTGGGCGCGCCAGGCGCGGGCGATGGTCTGTACGTCGGCGGCGAAGTTGACCGACAACCCGCTTTTGGCGCTGTAGAATGCCGGGAACTCGTTGGTGCCGTAGCCATAGACGGGCACACCGACGGTCTCGAGGTATTCTAACGTCGCCGGCAAATCGAGGATCGACTTGGCGCCGGCGCAGACCACGATGACCGGCGTTTTGGCCAGCTCGGTCAGATCGGCCGAAATGTCGAAGCTCGTGCGGGCGTCACGGTGGACGCCGCCAATGCCGCCGGTGGCAAAGACCTCGATGCCCTTCTGATGCGCCAACGCCATGGTCGCCGAGACGGTCGTCGCTCCGTATGCGCCGTCGGCGATACACAGCGGGATGTCGCGGCGGGCCAGTTTGCGTACATCGCTGGCCTGGGCGAAGCGTTCGAGCACCTCGTCGGCCAAACCAACGGTGGGTACGCCGGCGACGACCCCAATGGTGGCTGGGATGGCACCGCCCGCCCGGATGACGGCTTCCATTTCGCGCGCAACGGTGACATTTTGGGGGTAGGGTAAGCCGTGGGCGATGACGGTGCTCTCGAGCGCAACCAACGGCTGTTTGGCGTCGATGGCTGTGGCGACGGCAACCGATGTATCGAT
>CAIPUQ010000293.1 GCA_903868295.1 uncultured Roseiflexaceae bacterium | reverse complement strand
TGCGAGCGTCCTCATCGCAGTACGTGCTATTGCACCCGACGTCGATATTCTCTACCTCGCCGATCAGGCACACGTGCCGTATGGCGACCGTTCGCCAGACGACATCCGCGCCATCGCATTGGACTGCGCTGATTGGCTCGTTTCACAGGGCGCCATACCAGTGGTCGTCGCCTGCAACACTGCCAGTGCTGCAGCCCTCGGCGCCATGCGAGCACGCTACCCCGACACCCCGTTTGTCGGGATGGTACCTGCCGTCAAACCCGCAGCGCAACAAAGCGTCAGCGGGGTCATCGGCGTGATGGCAACTGCAGCAACGCTCCAAGGACAACTGCTCGCCGACGTGACCCACGCCCATGCGCCACATCTGACGGTCGTCGGCCAACCCTGCCATGGATTGGTCGAATTCGTCGAAGCAGGCGATGTCGATTCACCGTCCGTCCGGCAGGCCGTTGCCAGCCATGTCGCCCCGCTCATTGCCGCAGGTGCGGATGTGATCGTGCTGGGGTGCACGCACTACCCATTTCTCCGCGCAGCCATTGCACATGCTGCACCAGGGATCACGCTTATCGACCCCGCCCCTGCCGTCGCCCAGCAGGCCATCCGCTTATCCCTCGCGCACGGGGCGACCATCCACGAACACGGCCAGACGGCGTACTACACAACCGGATCGACCACACATCTGCAGTGGCAAATCGATGCGCTCGGCCTGCCGCCCGGCACGGTGCGCGCACGCACAAAGGAGGAACAGACATGACCTTCGAATGGATCGGCCTACTCTGCTCGTACCTGTATGCGGGCGGACTCCTCGTAGGCGCCGAGGTGCTCCACCGCCGCTATGCGGTACCGACCGACATCACCCGCAAAATCGTCCACGTTTCGGCCGGCATGTGGATCTTCGCCGTACTCTGGTTCTTCAATACCTGGCAAATGGGCATTATCCCGTTTGCAACATTTATTGGGCTCAACTATTTCTTTTTTCGGGTGCGCCTTTTCAAAGGGATCGACAGTCAAGATGCCAGCCTTGGCACAGTCTATTTCGCCATTTCGATTACCGTGCTGTCACTGGCACTCTGGCGCCCCCAAGGCCCCATCGATCACGGTCCTGCAGTCGTTGCCGGGGTCATGGCGATGACCTGGGGTGATGCACTGGCAGCCTTCATCGGCAAACGCTATGGCACCCATCGCTACACCATCAACGGCAGCACCCGCACCTACGAAGGCAGCGCCGTGATGTTTGTCGTCACCGCTGTCGTCGTCGCGCTGACCCTTTCGTTCCTGCCCGGTTCGGTACTTTCTCCCTACGCCGAACTCAATACCCCGCTGACCATCGCCATCGCCAGCCTTGCTGGGGCAGCCGTCGGGACCCTTGTCGAAGCGTTGTCCCCACACGGCACCGACAATCTGAGCGTCCCTATTTGTGTCGCATTGGTCGCCCTCATCGCCGGCTGACCGCAGCTGCACCTCACGCACCAAAAGAAAACGCGGAGCGCAGTGCGCTCCGCGTTCGGTACCCGTTCACCTATGCCGCTCTACTCGGCAAATGGACGCGATAGTGCATCAGTACGACGCCCAACAACCCAAGCACTGCCAACACCACAAACAAGCCACTATAGCCAAACATCCCGGCCATCCAACCCGCCAAAATGGGCGACACTGCCGATATGGGTGCATAGAACGTATTCGCGGTGGCGATGTAGGTTGGTCGCATTTCGGTCGAGGCAAAGCTCATCACCATGGTGAATCCCGACAGCTGATAGCCACCCAACGAAATTCCGCCCAACACAAATATCGGATAGAACCACTGTTCTGACGGTGCAAACACCGCCAACATCAACGACAACACGCCGAGGAATCCCGATAACACCAGCACATACTTGTGGCCCCAACGGTCTGACAAGGCACCCAATCCAAAGTTACCAATGGCCTGTGCCGCCAACAATGTCACCGTGAATGCCCCCACCGTACTCCCCGTCGATTGGAATCGGGCGAGTGCCGCGGCTGTTATAAAGCTCTGCCCCAACATCCCCAGCGAAATCCCCGTGCGTGCAATCAGGTACCACGTGAACGCACGATCTTCGCGCAAAATCCGCGGCATATCCTTCAGCAATGCCCAAATGGGTTGTTTCGGCTGCGGCGGGATGGCCGGCTCGACCGTCATCACCAAAAAGAAGTACGACACAAACAGACAGGCAAATGCACCCAACGACAACACGCCGATGTTGAACGGGAAGGTATAGCCCGCCAGAATGGTGCGCTCGAGGACCACCAATGGCTCGCTCGCCAAAATCTTGGTCGCTACCGCTGCCCCCGCCACACCGAGCAGACTGCCGACGCCGCTTTGGAACCCAAAGAACGTCCCCCAACGATGCTCAGGGATGACCCGCCCAATGAAATCCTGCCATGGAATCGATGTTGCACCGGCACTGAACATATGCAACGAATACAACCCAAAGAACACCAATAACGTTGTCTGGGCATCGAATGCATTGCCGTTGATGAGCCAGATACCCATAATCAACCAGGGCAGTCGCTCAAAAAACGTCCCTATCAACATGGCAGGTTTGCGACGCCACAAATGTGCAATCATCGGCGCCACAATCAAGCCGGGTAACAACCAACCCGTGTTGGCAATCGTCGGGATGACTCCCTGTACCCAGCCTTCTTTGGAGTATTGTTCGACAAAATACGGCAGCACGGTGAAGCGCGACACCATGCTCATGCCGAACATGAACAGTCCGCCTTCGATGACATTTAGCAGAAAATTCCGCCGCGCATGTCGTGCCACAAACGCAGCAGTTGCATCAGTCATGACCTACCCCATTCTTGTATACGGCATTCCAACGGTTTGACAGGCACTATTGCCTCAGGTATGCTACAATTTGTGACATTCATCGCAAAGTACGGTGGTTATGCAGACGTTCACCCCAGCGCAACAACAACATCTCCAAGACATTGAGGCGGTCATCCGTGCGCGTTTGGCGCCACATGCCAGCCAAATCGTCGAAGAAGCGCTGAACAGCACCGCAGTCGCAATCCCCCGCGGGGTTGTGGCAGGGATCGTCCTGGCATTCGCTCAGCTTAGTCCTGTCGCCTCAGCCTCTGCCCCACATGCTGCAGCAGCAATCGAACTCATCCGAGCTGGTGCGTCCATGCATCGGCGCCTGTTTGCTTCGCGGCCGTCAAACGACGCCCCGGCAAGCATGCTCCATGGTCCGACCCTCATGCTGGGTGATTACTTCTATGCCCTTGCCGCGTCCGAAATGGCCGAAGCTCCACAAGCTCCTATCATCGCAGATTTTTCGACCTGTGTAATGCAACTCTCCGAGGCATTCCTTGCGAGCCTCCCCCACGATGGCGACGTAAGCGTTGCCCGGACTCTGCAACATATCGACGATGTCGAAGGTGCGTTGGTGGTTCGTGCTATTCGCGCCGGTTTGGTCTGCGCAGGCCTCCCTGACACGTTGATCGATGCTGGTCGCCTTGCACAAGCGATAGCGCGTACCCACGCGCTGACCATCCAACTCCGTGAGGCGCACACAACCCCCCTGCATTCGTTCCAACGAGGGCATCTGATTGTGCCCCTCGCGTATGCACTCATCCAACATCCCATTGCCACACAGCGTGCAATCGACGCCAATGACGAGCCAGCTCTCGTGACCCTCCTCGACGCACATGGCATCTACGAAGCGTGTACAGCGTTGTGCGCCGCTGCACGGGATGAGGCATCGACGCTGATTACCGCTTTACCGGTCAGCGAAAGTCGTACCTGGCTGATGGGCCTGTGCAACCCAGATTTCTCCCCGACCAGCGCACCTTCCTCACCCCGCTAACGCCCATACCTGACGGCCATATTCGACCCCCAACGCGACAATCGCTATGACGGTCATGCGCTGCGGAATACTACCGCGCGGCCATACCACCGCCAACGCAATCCACCCCAGCATCGCCACACCGACGCCAATACTGCGCATGCTCCCATCAATGCCGCACCCCGATAGCCGCGTCAGTACGAGCGTCCCACAGCCCATCTGCAAGGCGGTACTGACAGCAATCCAGAGTCCGAGCAACAGCCCACGGCGTTGCAACGACACAGCATTGCCCAGTGCAACCCAGGCACACGCAGCGAGCACCACCACATCGATTTCGCCCAGGCGCGCCAACCCAGACACTGGCACACAGGCGACCAGCAGCCACGCCGCAATGGTCGCACTGCGGTCTTGGCGCGGCCAGCCGAGCAGTGGCGGCCGGATTTGTGCGACCAGCAGAAAAAGCACCGCTGGGATCAGTCCGATGCGCACCCATGCCTGCACAAGACTCAACACGCTCAGCACATGCTACCCCTCATCCTGCCACTGCATCCACACGGACCAGATCAACACCCCACTCAAACCCATAGCCAGCCATGGGAGATGCGCCACAATCCGCTGTGTCGTATCAGCGAACCCCAATGCTGCCCCGCTATACAGCGTCCCATAGACTGATAGACTCGTCTGCAAACGCGCCACACTGCTCGTGACCGGTACAACGCACCACAAAGCCAACACCAGCAGCATACGTCGTTCAGCCAGCCAGCGCACGCGCTGGAGCGTCGTGAGCAACGGCACCATCCCTATACCCGCCAATACACCGTAGCCCCCACTTGCAAGTGCACCGACAACGCCCCACCAGGACAGAACTTCTAGGAGTGCTCGTGGTGCCAGTGCGCAGACCAGCACCCACGGCAGGACCGCGATAGCGGCACTACTGTTGAGCCCACATACCAGCACCGCCACAGCCCACCACAGCCCCGGGTGATTGCCGCGTGACCAGGACCAGACAATCCATACGCCCGCAGCCACGCACACTGCAACATCCCACCCGAGTGGCCACGTAATCGTTGCAGCCAGCTGGAGCAACGGGAGCAGTGCAAGCAGCGCCATGCGTGACGTAGGGTACACCACCGGGATAATTACAATCACTATCACGGTTGTCCATCGAACCCATGCGTCAAGCGGCAGCCATTGCATTGCCAGTCCAAGCAACACGACTGCACGCTCCCACCTGCGTATGGGGGCTATCAGCACACCCGCTAGTCCTAATGGACTCGGTAATGCAGCCAGCAGCCACGCGAGTTGCGCCCGGCGTGACGGTGCACACCCCAAGACGCGCAACGAGACCAGCACAAGTGCGACGAGTGCGACAACACCAAATGCAGGGATCATCGTCGTCGTGACGAGTGCCCCACAGACCAGTAGGTTGACGATACTCCGTCGATACATCCCACTCCCTCACAAAAAAACGCGGGGCAATTTTCATTGCCCCGCGCCGTTCTGGGTCGTTTACGCGCCGACTGGCTCGCTTTGGGCTGCCAAACTCCGCAAGACGTAGTGCAAAATACCGCCGTTGCGATAGTAGGTCAATTCGCCTTCGGAGTTAATGCGCACCTTGGCGGTGAACGTCGTCGTTTTGCCGTCGAGGGTGGCGTTGACCGTCACCATCTGCCCCGGTTGCAACGACTCGATGCCCTGGATGTCGAACGTTTCGCGGCCGGACAAACCCAATGTTGCGGCATTCTGACCATCCACAAACGTCAATGGCAAGACACCCATACCGACCAAGTTCGAACGATGGATGCGCTCGAAGCTTTCGGCTATCACGGTACGCACGCCCAACAAGAACGTCCCTTTGGCTGCCCAGTCACGTGACGAGCCAGTGCCGTATTCTTTGCCGGCCAGGATCACTAATGGGGTCTGTTCGTGTTCGTACTTCATTGCCGCATCATAGATGGACAACTGCTCACCCGTTGGGATGTGCACCGTGTAGCCACCCTCGACCCCAGGGACCATGGCGTTCTTGAGGCGGATGTTGGCGAATGTGCCACGCATCATCACCTCGTGATTCCCACGGCGGGCACCGTACGAGTTAAAGTCTGCGGGCGACACATCGTGTTCTTCGAGATATATACCTGCCGGGGATGTTTTGGGGATATCACCTGCGGGCGAAATATGGTCGGTCGTCACACTATCACCCAGTACCGCCAATGCACGTGCCCCCCGTATCGACGTCATCTTGGGGACTTCTTTGGTCATCCCTTTGAAGTACGGTGGGTTTTGGACATACGTCGATTGGTTGTTCCAGGTATACAAATCACCTTGCGGAACCGGAAGTTGGTTCCACGTTTTGTTGCTCGTAAAGACGTTGCCGTATTGCGCACGGAACAAATCGGCATTCAACGCGCGATGCAATGCATCGTTGATTTCGGCTTCGGTCGGCCAGATATCTGCCAAAAAGACCGGTTTGCCGTCCGTACCCACACCCAATGGCTCGTGGTTCATGTCGATATCGACCGTACCGGCAATTGCAAACGCCACCACCAACGGCGGCGACATCAAGTAATTTGCCTTGACGATGGGGTGGATGCGTCCTTCGAAGTTGCGATTGCCGCTCAGCACCGCAGAGACGACCAGGTCGCCCTGCTTGGTGGCTGCAGTCACTGCTGCATCAACCGGACCCGAGTTTCCGATACACGTCGTACAGCCGTAGCCGATGACATTGAATCCCAACTGGTCGAGATACTGCTGGACATCTGCCTTCTTGAGATACTCGGTCACCACACGCGAGCCCGGGGCCAACGAAGTTTTGACGTATGGTGCACTCTTGAGGCCACGTGCAACTGCCTTCTGCGCCAACAACCCAGCGGCCATCATGACCGATGGATTGGAGGTATTGGTGCACGAGGTAATCGCCGCAATGACCGCTGACCCATGCGCCATGGTGGTCTTGGTACCATTCACGGTCAACGGGACCCGTGAGCTCGCGTACGTATCCGTATGCGACCCAGCATTCACCGTTGCAGCCACACCAGACTTGTTGAACACTTTGCCCATTGCATCGTTGAACGATGCCTTGAGGCTTTTGAGGGCGACCCGATCCTGCGGACGACGCGGTCCGGCCACACTCGGCTCGATGGACGACAAATCCAGTTCGAGCATCGAGTTGAATGTCGGCACGGGCATCCCGTCAACCCGGTACATACCTTGTGCTTTGGCATACGCCTCGACCAAGAGGACAACCTCTTCGTCGCGACCCGTGCCGCGCAAGTATTTGAGCGTTTCATCGTCGATGGGGAAGAATCCACAGGTTGCGCCGTATTCGGGTGCCATATTTGCAATGGTTGCGCGGTCTGCGAGGCTCAACGCACTGAGACCATCGCCACAGAATTCAACAAACTTGTCGACCACACCATGCTTGCGCAACAGTTCGGTGACCCGCAAAACGAGGTCCGTTGCCGTTGCTCCGGGTGTCAATCTGCCGGTGAGGCGCATACCCACGACTTCGGGCGTCAACATGGCGAGCGGTTGGCCCAACAAGACTGCTTCAGCCTCGATGCCACCAACGCCCCAGCCCAGGACACCCAAGCCGTTAATCATCGTGGTGTGGCTATCGGTCCCGACGAGACTGTCGGGCATTGCGACGCGTTCACCATCGATGTTTTTGACCAAAACGCCTTTGGCCAAGAATTCGAGATTCACTTGATGACAAATACCGGTCTCGGGTGGCACCACGCTGAAGTTGCTGAAGCTCTGTTGTCCCCAGCGCAAGAACTCATAGCGCTCACGATTGCGCGAAAACTCGAGGTCAGCGTTCATCTGCAGCGCCATTCCGCTCCCGAATGCATCGACCTGCACCGAGTGATCGATCACCAGATCGGCCTGCGCCAACGGATTAATGCGGGCCGGGTCGCCGCCGAGTTGCTTCATGGCGTCACGCATCGCTGCCAAGTCGACGACTGCCGGCACGCCGGTGAAATCCTGCATCAAGACGCGCGCCGGCTTAAATGCCACTTCACGCGTCCCGGCACTGCCAGGAGTCCACTTTGCCATTGCTTCGACATCATCTGCAGTCGTGAATCCGTCACCAATATTACGCAACAATGCCTCGAGAACGACTTTTATCGAAAACGGCAACGTCGCTAAATTGACGCCTTTGAGCTTGTTCAGCGCATCAAGGCGATACATCACATAAGAATTCGAACCGACTTTGAGCGGCGCACGGGCACCAAACACATCATGTAATGCATCACTCATGCAGATTGACCCTTTCACACAGCACACCGCCCGGTACTTATGGCGTGTACAACAGCTCCTATTATAATGCCAATCTGAAATATTCCTAAAACGACACCTGTACCGGGCCGAGGTCAAAGCCAGTAACCTCGGCGCGGATGACATCGCCGGCTTCAATCGTTGGTGGCGGGGTCAACGTGCCCGAGCTAATGATTTCGCCTGCGGCCAATGGTGCAAACTGAGGCTGATTTGCGCATATGACGCCCAATGCAGCCAGCGCCTTGGCGGGGTTCCCCAAGACGATCTTGCCCGACCCTTCGCCAGCCAGCACCGTGTTTTTGTAGATGCGTGCAGTGACTGCCCCCAGTGCTGCGACAATCGCAACCAAATCGTCATCTGCCGTCAGAATTCGCTTCGGTCCCACATACAATGCACGATGCAACCCAAAACCCGATACAGCGTCGACGCCCTTGAACTTCCAATCCGGGTATGGGCACGAGACGACTTCGAATCCCAATGCTATCCAGGCTACCGCACCGAGTGCATCGACCGGGTCACCGGTACCCGGCACTGTTGCTTTGAGCCCAAACATAATCTCGGGCTCAATCTTTGGTTGCGTCGCACCACGCAGGTCGTGGGTTGTCTGCCCAGCGGTCGTATCGAACACGGTTTTGTCATATACATAGCCCCAGACTGGGGTGTTGAGCAGCATGCTTGCCCAGGCGGTGGGATTGGTGAAGCCGATTTTGCGACCAACGGGAGTCATCCCGCCACTCCGTGCGGTGTCGAGGTGAATTTTGGCAACCGCATACGCATCTGCCAGGGTGTAGGCGGGGTTTTCGGACGGTGGCGGGCAGAGGGTGGCATTTTGGCGCGCCAACAACAGCGCATTGGCGACGGTGGTGTGATTCATCTCGTTCCTTCTTTCGTGTCGATACTGAGCATCATCCTATGCTACCACTCCACCACAAAGAGATGATGGAGCCCGCGCAGGTCGGTGTTTTCGGTAATTTTGATCGAAATCATGCGTCGGCCACGCACAACAGCAATTCCATTCGTCTGCTGCACAACACCGTCGATTGTCAACGTCGCGGTGTCGGGTGTCTCGTCTGGGATCGGGATATTCACCGTTGCAAAAGTCGCAGTGCCTGTGGTATGCATCTCGATGCGCCGTGCAGACTGTTGCCAGCGGTATGCTACATATGCCTGACTAGCCGGGTAGCGAGCAACGACATATGCCTGACGGACCGGCGAAAACCCCCAGCGTGGGGTTATTTTGGCCGCTTTGTAGGCAAATCCCGTGTCGACGATACCTGCAGCCCCTTCCATCAGCGCCCCAAGCATCGCCGAAGAACCCCAACCATCGACTGCCAACGTATCTGGCCCAGAGATACCCGGTTGACCGGTAGGATAATACCAGAGATACGAACCGCCGAAACGGTTAATCAACACCGCGTAGTGATTCAACGTATCGAATCCGAATGCTTCGAGGTTGTTGCCAAAGGCCGACCGCGCCAATTCGCCACCCACCAACGGCAGTAATCCACCGTTGACATACTCGCCAGGCAGTTCACCTTTGCGGCCCGCCAATCCGTAGCTCCCCGCAGGGAACGGCGGGTCGATGCTGTACCACGGCAACCCGATGCCGCCGTTGCTTCGGCCGCGCTCATAGTAGGTATCCAGTACCTGCTGAATCATCGCCGCCGATAATACCCCACGGTTCAATGCGTAGGCATTCGATAGACTCAACTGCGTCGATTCGTCGACCCCGGGTGCCTTCCAGTCGGGGCGCTCGGCAACAAAATGGCGGAAAAACCGCCCGTTCCAGCTCAAATCGATAATCCGCTGTTGGATTTCGCTTGCTTGTTGTTGATACCCGCGGGCGGCCGCTTCTGTGCCACCGCGTTGCTCCATAGCGGCCATCATGCGCAGTGCTTGTACCAGGCCTGTGTTGTCGCCGTGGAAGGTCCCCCAGATCGTCTGGTCGTCGATCCAGTGACGTGGCGCTGCATTCCCCGTCTCTGGGTTGTTAGTCGTAGGACCATACGAAAAATCCCACATATCGATGGTATACGGTCGCCGTATCAGTCCACGTGTGGCATCCCAACGCACGGCATCGCTTGTCGTGTAGGTCAATGCTGCACGGGCATGGGGGAGCATTTGGGTCATCCAGGCATCATCGCCACTCATCTGCCAGGCTTCGTAGATGCCCTGCACAAACAAAAACTCTACATCTGCTTCGACGTCCTTGCGACCCGCTTTGACTCCCATCTCGGGTGCGTCTATCCAATCGGGCAAACTCCCGTCCGGCAGTTGTGCTGCCGCAAAGGCAGTAAGCAGGCTTTTCACATCTTGTTCGATGTAGCGAAACCCACGGCCCTGATAGACATGATCGCGCAACCAAAACAACGGATTGTCTGGCGACCGATAGCCGCGGACCGTCGTCCCGTTGAGTTCGTAGGCACGGGCGCTCTGCCCCAAAAACGCAGTCGTCTGGGTGAACAGGTCGCTATACACTGGCACGTCTGTCTGCAGCGTCGAATCAGCGACCACCGAATGCACAATCGTCGGTCCGGCGATGATCTGCGCACCGCTCATGATGGTAATCGTTGCAGGTCCCAATGCGCCACCAGTGATGATGGTAAATGCGATGGTGCCGTCGTTGGCCGGCACCTCCTGCTGTGACAACACGCGTCCTGCCGCATCGGTATAGACCACAACGGCACGGTCGAGTGAATCTGGCACGGTGCCGAAATACGACAGAGCCGTCAACGGTTGTACCTGCAATGCTGCATTCGTCTGTTCCAAAGGGATTGGTTCCGTCGAAGGGGTACGCGTCACCGGCACGGGGGTCTGCGATGGCGCAGGGACCAACGCCGTTGGGGTCACCGTCGATGCTGGTGCCGTCGGCTCAGACGTGCACGCACCCAGCCAAAGAATGTACACGGCACACCAGCCCAACCAACGTGTCTTCATCAGCCCTCCATGGTCCAACGCAAAGCACCCAATGGACCTGCATCGATCTCGACCGTATCACCCGGCACAAGCCATGCACCGCCAGCGAGTGACAAACTCATCACCACTCCACTGCTGAACACACTCGCAGCCTCGACCGATTGGCCGTCGCATGCATGGGCCACCGCACTCCCCATCGTATAGTGCACATCACGCAAGTTGATGTGTGACACTTGCACATCATTGACGAGCAACCGTACATCAATCCGGAACCGGCCGTCAGGCAACATGAATTCGACAAGTTCATCGACACAGGTCAGCACTGGCCCCATCACGACACCCGTGGGGCGCGACCACTGCCCATGCAATACATCCTCCGTTGCACGGGTTGCATCGACGACGGTCGCCATCAAACACAACCCCAAAATCGCATCCATTCCTTCTTCGGCGTCGCAGTCACGGACATCACGCCCGATGACCCAGACGATTTCGCATTCGATGTCGCATTGTGTCGTGTCGGGGAACGGCAAAACTGCACGATCGCCCCACAACTGTGGCGCATACCCTGCCCAAATGGGGATGTGCTCGTACCAGTGCATCGGCATCGCTTCGCCACTACGGCGGAACAGTGCATCGTAGCTGGGCAGGTGGAGCGCACAACGCCGCCAATAGGGGATGTCGGCGAGCGGGGCGAGGAGTTGGACATCATTGCGCCGCATCAACATTTCGACACCGCCAAACCAATACGAGATATCGCTCCCGGTTTGGAGCTGCTCGATTACTTCTTGGATGACGCTAACTGCTCCGAGGTGCACGGTCTCGTTGGTACCGCGGATGATGTCACTCAGGCTTGCAGGGGTAGCAGGACGTTCGTCATTGACGAGCGCCATGCCTTCGTGGATATCAATAATTCCATGTTCGGTTGCGATTCCTGCATGGACGCGGGTGCCATCACGACGAAAACTCGTCAGACGCATGGTGACTCCTCAGAGGTGTGCACGCTTCGATGTGCGCAAATGAGCGATTGTGTGCAAGAGACATAGATTGACATATTTTGTGTATTTGTAGTACTATACAGCATAGTACAGACAACTCCATTATACGCATAGAGGGGATCGGATCAGCAATGGCCGAAGCAAACGAAATACTGCAATTAGGTATTGAGGCGGCCCGTGACGGCAACCGCGAAGAAGCGCGTAATCTGTTCACGCTCCTGACCAAACAAGACCCGCAGAACATTCAGGCATGGTTGTGGCTGGCAGGCGTCTCAGACAACCCCAAACTACGCCGCGATGCGCTCGAGCGTGCAATCGCAATTGATCCCAATAACGAAATGGCATTGCGCGGCTTGCGTGCATTGGGCGCAGACCGCCCAAGCATTGTCGATCGTGGCCGCAATGCGATCCGCGAGCGTACTGGATCATTGCTCGGGCGCCCCAGCGCGGCCAACCAACGGCCGAGTACTCCGGTCCAACCTGCTGCCCGACCGAGTCGTCCCGCACCGGTACAGACGCAACAGAGCACGTCATCAGTCATGGGCGAAGACGAACTGACCGCCGAATTCGATGCGTTCGCCGAAGAATACGACGACGAGCCACGTGGACCAACACCGTTGATGTGGGGCGTGCTCGGCGCGCTTGCGCTGCTGTTGGTCGTCTTCCTCGCGAGTCAATTCTTTGGGAACGGCACTGCCACCATGTTGCCGGCCAATCTGTTCGGGGCGACGAGCGCAGACACCACACCTACCGCAGATCCTGCGATGACTGCGACCGCACTGGCGACCATGACCCCCGCAGGCACGCCGACAGCGACACCACCGCCGGTCATGTTGCTCAACCGTGATGCAACCCTCACCCAAGACGGTTGGGAGTACGGCCTCTACCCAGACCCCAATGTTATCAATGGGCCAATCAGCCTTGCAGGTATCCCACCCACGGGGACGTATGTAATTGTCTTGGTAACGGTCGCCAACAACACCGGCACGTCCCAACCTCTCCCGGCGAACTTCCTGACGCTCCTCGACGACCAGGGCCGCCGCTACGATGTCAATGTCGAGCGCTCAATGAAGGTCTACGACAACGCACCCGGGTCCGCATCGGATCTCGGCATCAGCAACAATGTCGAACCAAACGGTGTCAAGACGAGCATTGTGCTTATTTATGACGTCAATCTCGACGCGACAAACCTGCGTATGTACGGTGGGAGCAATCTGTCTCAAGGCTGGGTCATTACCGACAAGGTTCAATGATGTCTGATGCCGAAGCCCAGGTCCTCCTCAAAACGGTCAATCGACTCTATCGTGAGGGCGACCACAAACGTGCGCGTGCGTTGCTCGAAGTACTGAGCGATGTCTACCCAGACAATCCTAAAGTCTGGTCTGCACTGGCTACGGTCGCTCATGACAACGACGAGATGACCCACTTCCTCGCCAAAGCAGCTGCAGCACATCGCCTGTCCGACTAAATCAACAGCCCCCCGATTGCCGGTGCAATCGGGGGGCTCGTTCTTCGTTCTACGCCATCTGTCGCAGGACCGGCAAGACTTCGGTGCCCAGTATCTCGATGGCACGGAGTGGATCTGGCCCGAGCGGTGGCCCAAAACTGATATGCGTTGCTCCCGCGTTCACCAATGCTTTCAGCCGTGGGAGCACATCGCTGCCCGACCCCGTAATCCCAATGCGCAACATATCGGGTGTCACCAGTGCACAGGCGCGTGCCTCGTCGTGGTCGTGTTGCATTGCATGTTCTATGGGGACAAATGCCGCCCGCGGCACCCCCAAATTGGCCAAAATCGTATCGCTCAAGGCATGCCCATAATAGGCAATTTTGTGCCGGAGCACCGCCTCGGCAGCTTCGGTGTCCGGTCCTACCGATATCCAAATGCAGGCTGCCATATCGACACTCGCGGGATCGCGCTGCGCCGCGGCGATTCCTTTATCGACGAGATTGCGTGCCATTGCATAGTGCTCGGGGGGGAACAGCAACGGCAGCCCGCCATCGGCATGCGAACCAATCGCTTCCAACATTTTGGGGCTCATCGCTCCCAAATATATCGGTATCTGCCGCGTCGGGGTGCGCATGTACGCATCGCTGCTCCATGTCCCCAACTCGGTCCCCTGATGTGCCACACGCTCGCCCGCAAACAGCGCACGCAGCACGGCGATGGTCTCGAGCATCCGCGTCAATGGGCGCTCTTGCGGCAAACCAACCCACCCCAGAAAATCCCCCGCACCAGCGCCGATGCCGAGCAGTGCCCGGCCACCCGACAATTCGTCGAGTGCAATTGCCTGCATCGCCATCTCGGCAGGGTGCATCGTATACGGATTAACAATGCATGTGCCGAGTTGGATACGCTCAGTCACCGTCGCACAACTCGCGAGGATGGGCCATACCCCATACAAGAACAAATCATCGCTCACCCAAAATTGATCGAAGCCCGCAGCCTCTGCAGCCCGAGCCAATGCCATATACTCACGAACCGGTCGGTCATTATTGAATCGAATCGAAAAACGCATCCATCACCTGTCATTCATTCGTCATCTGTAATATTGGCAGTATACCTAATCAATTGAACACTCTTTAATAGAAGATGTATATAATAGAAAAATCAGACGAATATGTATCATGGCAGCGAAAGGACCTCTGCGTGGAAATAGGCATCGACAGCTTCGCGGCCACCGGCTCGCTGCAGGCGTCGCGCGTGGCCACAGATGACGCAGTTGCCCTCTCAGAACTGCTCGATCGTATGCAGTATGCAGATGAGATGGGACTCGATGTCTTTGCTATCGGCGAACACTATCGCAAAGAGTTCCTTGATTCTGCCAACATCGTTATCCTCGCAGCCGCAGCAGCACGTACAAAGCGCATTCGTCTGTCGAGCGCCGTCACCGTCCTGAGTGCAGCCGATCCCGTTCGTGTGTTTCAAAACTTCGCTACCCTCGATCTTATTTCGCATGGTCGTGCCGAAATCTGTGTCGGCCGTGGGTCGTTTACCGAATCATTTCCGCTCTTTGGATATAGTTTGTATGATTACGATGCGCTCTTTACCGAAAAGCTCGAATTGCTGTTGCAACTCCGTGGACAAGAATACGTCACATGGTCAGGCACGTATCGACCTGCACTCCAAAACCTACCCGTCTATCCACGCCCGTTGCAAAATCCACTCCCCGTATGGCTTGGCGTCGGCGGCACACCAGCGTCGTTTGCCCGGGCTGGCACGCTGGGCATACCACTCATGGTTGCGATAATCGGTGGCGAGACACATCGATTTCGCCCACTTATTGATCTGTATCGCAACGCAGGAGCACAAGCTGGCCATCCTCCTGAGCAACTCTCCGTCGGCATCCATTCACTTGGGTACGTCGCTGAGAGCACCGAACAAGCCGTCGAGGAGTTTTATCCTGGCTATGCTGAAACGTTCACACGCATTGGCAAAGAGCGCGGCTGGCCACCAGTAACACGCGGCCACTTCAACGCCCAGAACGGTCCGACAGGGGCACTGGTGGTCGGCAATCCCCAAGATGTCGCCGCCAAAATCTTGCGCCATAGTGCGGCACTGGGGGGGATTTCACGCTTCACTTTCCAAATGGATAATGCCAAGCTCACGCACGCCCAACTCATGAACGCCATCAAACTCATCGGGACTCACGTGTCGCCCATCGTCAATCAAGTAGAGATTGCACACACCACCTTCCACTCATAAGATGCCGAGGATGCCATGACAACAGAGATGTTTCGCCACTATTTCGGATACCACTTCGCAGAGAATCGAGCCCTCTGGGACAACAACATCGTGAACCTCACCACCGGTGCCTTCACACAGCCCGGGCGTTACTCACGTGGTTCTATCCAGCGCCAGATATTGCATATGATTGAAGTCGACGAAGTCTGGTTTTGCGGTCTGCGTGGACAAGAATTCCCCCCACCACTCGATCCGGCCAAATTCACGAACTACGAGACCATCCGTGCATACTGGAACACGGTCGAAGCATCTATGCGCCTCTACCTCGATTCACTCACCCCCTATATCCTCGATTCAACACCGCTCGAGGGCGAAGACGAGACGCTCCGGGTATGGCAGGTCCTCTTGCAGGTCGTTAATCACGGCACCGATCACCGTGCCCAAATTTTGCGTTCACTCCACGATCTCGGCCAAAAAACGACTTCCCAGGACTATATTTTCTATGCGTACAACAACAAATTGAAGTAGTGAGTAGTGAGTAGTGAGTAGTGAGTAGTAAGTAGTGAGTAGTAAGTAGTAAATAGTGAGTAGTAAGTAGTAAGTAGTAAGTAGTTGTTGATAAACACTTGATACTTTGTACTCCATACTTTTGACTCCTTTCA
>CAIPUQ010000292.1 GCA_903868295.1 uncultured Roseiflexaceae bacterium | reverse complement strand
CATGTATACGTTGCGTGAGCGTCTGCGCAGACTGTATGGCCAAGAGCCACAGGCGTTGACCCGGAGTTACCTGGCCGATGTCTATGGCTCGGGGCGCTGGCCGTTGCAGGTATTGGCCAGCAATCGCCCGGTACTGTTGATAAATAGTCGTCTGATCGATTGTGGATGTCTGGCGCAGATGGTTGATGCGCCTATCGGGACCATCCTGTTAAGCGACGACAACAACACCGCGCGTTCTGGTGGGACGTTGGTGGCTGCCCGCTTGTCGCCGAGCTTAGCAAGTGCGGTTTTTGCGTATCTGCTAGAGCAAAACGCCCAATTCGCTATCGAAGAACTCACCCGGTTTGGGACAGTGATCCGCCAGCGACCACGCATGCTCAACTTCCCTTGGGACATCATCGCCGCCAACGCAGAGATGATTGGCAGCGATGCGACGTTGCTCGAGCGCGACGCCTACTTGCCGGCGCTCCAACACCCCGATGCGGCACTGTGGCAGATGTATGCGCCTGAGCGCATCATGATTCATCGTGAGGCGCGGATCGAAGGCCCGGTTGCACTCGATGCACGCGATGGGGTGATTATCATCGGCAATGCCCGCGTCGAGCCATTTAGTCTGCTCCAAGGACCTGTCGCCATCCACGACGGTGCACTCATCTCGGGCGCACGTGTCCGTGGCGGCACGACCATTGGGCCGGTGTGTCGTATCGGTGGCGAAATCGAAAATACCGTCGTCCAAGGGTATAGCAACAAACATCACGACGGGTTTTTCGGTCATTCATACCTCGGTGAATGGGTCAATGTGGGCGCTATGACGACGACGAGTGACCTCAAAAACACCTACGGGACAATCAAAGTCACGTTGGATGGGTATGGGCAGGTCGACAGTGGTCGACTGAAGTTAGGATGTTTTTTGGCTGACCATGTCAAACTAGGCATCGGTGTCCATCTCAATGGTGGGTCGGTGGTGGCTACCGCATCAAACATCTTCGGTACGCACTTTGCGCCCAAGACCATCCCAGCATTCACCTGGGGTGGCGAGCGCTTCCGTGAGTTCCGCATTGATCGCATGATCGACGTTGCGCGCAAAGTGATGGGGCGGCGCAACGTGACCTTGACGGCCGCGCAGGTGGCGATTTTGCAGCATGTCTTTGCGGTGACCAGTCAGGACCGTGGTGATCCAGATGACGATATCTTTGGGTAGTATCGAGTAGGAAGAGGGACGCTGATGCATATGGTAATCATGGGCGCAGGCCGAGGCCTCATCAATACCATTCGCGCTGTGCGCCCATTGGTCAAACGGTTGACTGTGGTCGTGCCGAGTAGCAACGACACTGGGATAGATGCGTTGATACGGCGCATGGGTCCGTTCCCAGGGGCTGGAATGGCGCTGCAGATTATCCAACTGTTTGGCACCGATGCAGCAGCGAGCCGGCTCATGCAGCAGGTGTTCCCGCCGTTTGGCACACCCTATGACAATGTGCCGTTTGCTGTGTTCGATACCATGGCACAGGCGCTCGCCGGCGGCTCCCTCAGCGATGCGATGCAACGGTTGCGGACCACGGTCCATTGCGATATCGATGTCCTCATGGCGACCGAGGCTGTCCACGATGTGTTGGTACGTGGTGATGGTACCGCCCCCGAACGGAGCAGTAGCTACTTCGGCCGGGCACACACCGGGGCAGTCCAGCAGGTCAGTCTCGACCCACCGGTCACTGCCAACCCGGCGGTCATCCAAGCCCTCAAAACTGCTGATGCGGTGGTCATTGCGCCGGGTGCCCTGTACAGCGCGGTGCTGCCGTGTCTGCTCCCCGATGGCATCAGCGAGACCCTCAAATCCATCCGTGGTCGGGTTGTGTGCATCGCCGGATTGACCACGACACCCGGTCAAACCGATGCGTACCGAGCGGTGGACTACGTCGCACGCATCGCCCGGGCACTCGGTCGCGGGGCTATCGATGTGGCACTCATTAATACCGTCGGCTATAGCACAACTGAACGTGAGTCCCTGCGCACGAGTGGCAGTACACCGATGCGATACGACCCTGCAGACCGCGACGTGCTCGACGCCCTCGGGGTCGCATTTGTCGGTCGTGAACTACGCCGTGCATCTGCCCCGCAGCCCACTCCAGACGCGCAAATACTGTCTACCCACGACGAACTCGAGCTCCGTATGGGTTGTATGATGGCAGTAAAAGAAGCGCCGTAACGCGGTTCGCCCTGGTTGCGTTTTTTCAAAAGAAAAGGATAGACACCATGCACGACCCACGCATTGACCGACTCGCCGAGGTGTTGATTCGCTATTCACTCAATGTCCAGGCCGGCCAATTGCTGCGCCTGCGTGGGCCAGTGAGTGCCACGCCGTTGATCCGTGCACTCTACCGCGAGACGGTCAAAGCTGGTGCACACCCGTTGTTGCGCTTGTCGCTCGACGGTCTCGACGAAATCTTTTTTCAGCACGCCAACGCTGATCAGCTCGGCTACGTGCCGCAGGTCAGCCGCGATGAAGTCGAAGCAATCGACCGCGACATGTACATCATCGCCGACGAAAACACCCGTAGCCTGAGTGGTGTCGACACTACCAAAATGGCCGCCCGCCGTGCTGCCATGAGCCCGATGTCGAAGCGTCTGATGGAGCGCACGGCCCTCGATCAGATGCGCTGGTGCTTGACGCTGTTCCCCACCAACGCCCTGGCCCAAGAGGCCGAGATGTCGCTGAACGACTACGCCGACTTTGTGTTTGCTGCTGGCAAACTCGACCAGGCAGATCCCGTTGCAGCCTGGCAAGCACAGCGCGCCGATCAAGAGCGCCACATTCAACGCCTATCTGCTGCAGAACATATCCATATCGTTGCCCCAGGGACAGATCTTCACTACTATGTGAAAGGGCGGAGCTGGGTCAACTGCGCCGGCGACCGCAACTTCCCCGATGGTGAAGTCTTTACCGGCCCCGAAGAACAAAAAACACATGGATATATTACCTACAGCTTCCCCGCGATCTATATGGGGCGTGAAGTGTCAGGTATTCGACTTGAATTTGCCGACGGCAAGGTCGTCAAGGCGACTGCCGACAAAGGACAAGAGCTGTTGGATTCGTTGTTGGGGATGGACGAGGGGGCACGCCGCTTGGGCGAAGTCGCCTTTGGGACGAATTACGGCATCCAGAAATTCTCACGTCAGATATTGTTCGACGAGAAAATCGGCGGCACCGTGCACCTCGCATTGGGTGCAGCATACCCCGAGACTGGCTGTAGCAATCAGTCGGCGCTCCACTGGGATATGATTTGTGACCTGCGACAGGGCGGAGTGGTCACTGCCGATGGGCAGGTTATCCACCGCGACGGCCACTTCGTCTAAACACACCACGAAAGGGAGGTGCAGCATGGCTATTGATCGTACCCGCTACCCAATGACCGCGGCTGCATTTGACCGGATGGGTGCCGACGATCACGTCGCGCGGATCCTGCAGATGGATGCCGTCTGGGAGGGAATTCGCGCACGGGTTGCATCGGGCGACCAACTCCCCGTGCCGCACCTCTGGAACGTGGTATCGGACGCCGAGTACACACAGGCTGCCCGGTCGTTGTCTTGGCAGGGCGATTTGGTCTACGCGGGCTCTGGACTGGGTCTGTTACACGCCTACGAAATGGCACGGCGTGGCTGGCGCGTGTTGATTTTTGATCGCACCGAAGTCGGCTGTGTCCACCGTGAGTGGAACATCTCGCGGAGCGAGCTGCAGGCACTCGTCGATGGCGGGGGTTGGACCTGGGCAGAGCTTGATCAGGTCATCATGAACGAGTATCGCGACGGGCTCGTACGCTTCTACCGCGACAACGAGCCGGTCACGTTGCATTTGCCGGAAGTCCTCAATATTGCCCTCGACGCCGGCGCGTTACTGGCCATGACACGCGCCAAGTTGGCGGCTCTTGGTGCCGACATTGTTGATTTTTGTACCCTCGATGCGGTCACCGTGTCGACTGACGTGAACCAGCCGGTATTGGTGCGGGTACGCACGGCAGCGAACACCACCCAAACCTTCGGTGCGCGCGTGGTTATCGACGGGATGGGCACAACCAGCCCACTATCGTTGCAACGCTTTGGGGGGCGACCATACGCCGGTGTCTGCCCGACGGTTGGCACTGTCGCGAGTGGCTTTGTCGAAGGCGATGCGCCGGCGTTGCACGATCGCACCGTGGGCGACATCCTGTTGACGGTGAGTGACGCACAGCGCACCCAACAGTACATGTGGGAGGGGTTCCCTGGTCGTGGCGTTGAACTGACGGTGTACCTTTTTTATTACGACACGCTTATCCCCGGCAAGGCTCTCGGTCGGCCGTCGCCGACATTGCTCGAGCTGTTCGAAGAGTATTTTTCGCTGCTCGAGACCTACAAACCGAGCAACGGCGCAGTGCATCATCACAAACCGGTGTACGGGTACATCCCGGCGCGGCATTCGTTACAGCGGACCGAAGCGCCTTTGCTCCGTGGCGTCTTGCCCATCGGTGATGCGGCGGGACAACAATCGCCACTGACGTTCTGTGGGTTCGGCTCGCATGTCCGCAATCTGCGCCGTACAACGGGTATGCTCGACACCGTGTTGCGGGCGGGGCTCGAACAAACGGACGCATTGGCGTTGGTTACCCCGTTCCAAGTGAATGTCTCGCTCAATTGGGTGTTTAGTCGATTCATGCAGCCATGGGGACAAACCGATGCCGACGTCAACACGCTCCAGCATCATTTCATGGGTGTACTCGAACGCCACGGAACGGCCTTTGCGACCCGCTTCTTCCGCGATGAGATGCGCTGGAGCGATTATCACAAAATGATTTTGGGGATGTTTTTTGCGTATCTGCCGATCGTGGGGATCGCAGGACGGGTGCTGCGCCTGCGCACGCTCGATTGGATCGCAGACTATCTGCGCTTTACGTGGGCTGGTGCGTTGGCTGCGGGGGGCCGGGTCGTCGGGGTGACCATGCTCGAACGGATGGCGGCGGATTTGCCGATCCGCTGGCGCTTGCGGCTGTTGGCCCAAATCGGTGAATGGCGGGTAATGGGCTGGGACCGCTGAGGATTTGGTTGTTAGGTGTCCGTACAGCGAAAAGAACATCATCGAGGGTGCTGATGTACATCAGCACCCTCGAGTGTGAACGGTAACGTCCACGCAGAATACCGAATATGCGTAGGTTATGCGTCGATGACGGCCTCGAACTGGCGGACTTCTTCGGCGATGACTGCCAAGCTGCCCTCCCAGAACGTTCGTTGCGTGATGTCAATGCCCATGGTCCGCGCCAGGGTGGCAGCGTCTGCGGTGCCGGTGCTGCTCAGGAGCGTGTCGTAGCGGCTCGTGAATGCGCTCGGGTTGTCGAGGTAGAGCGCATACAAGCCCTGCCCGAAGAGCTGGCCAAACATGTACGGGTAGTTGTAGAACGACCGACCGGTGCTGTAGTAGTGCCCTTTGACGGCCCACATGTAGGGGTGCAGTGTCGCTTCGGCGAGGCCGTCGCCGTACGTCTCGCGCTGGGCTTGGAGCATCAGGGCACAGAGTTCGTCGGCCGACAGTTCACGGGACTGGCGCTGTTCGAACACGCGCGATTCGAACAGGTAGCGACTGGTGATGTCGACGACGACCTGGGTGGATCGTTGGAGCGACGACTCGAGGATTTCGATTTTGCCGTTGGCATCGGCGTGGGCGAGTGCGGCGTTTTGGGCGAGGGTCTCGCAGAAGATACTGGCGGTTTCGGCGAGGGTCATGGGTGTATCGCGGTTGAGCGGCGTTTGGCCGGCCAAGTTGAGGTTATGGTAGGCGTGGCCGAGCTCGTGGGCAAGGGTCATGATACTGCCGATGGATGGCTTGTAGTTCATCAGGACCCGCGATTCGTCGCGCTGCAGACCCATGCAAAACGCACCATCGACCTTACCGTGGCGCGGCTCGGCGTCGATCCAGCCATCGCTGATGGCGCGCTGGGCGAATGCGCCCATCCGCGGCGAGTATGCGCTGAACTGTTCGACAACGAATGCCGACGCTTCGCTGAAGCTCCACGAGCGGCTCTCGGCGGCGACAGGGGCGAACAGATCGTACCAGGGGAGCGATGTGCCGGCCCGCAGACGGCGGGCTTTGGCCTGCAAATAGCGGCGGAACAACGGGAACGCGTCGTGCGCAGCGCCCAACATTGCATCGAGGGTGGCCCGATCCATGCGGTTGTCGGCCAGCGAGATGTCGAGTGCTTGGGCGTATCCGCGCCGCTTTGCCAAGGTGTTGACTTCGCCCTTGATGGCATTGAGCGCCATGGCAAGGGGCGTCGCTTGGGTCTTCCATGCAGTGATTTCGGCATCGTAGGCGGCGCGGCGCGACTCGCCGTCGGCGTCGTACGCCATGGCGCGGATGGCACTCATTGGCTGGTCGCGCTCGTCGTAACGCACGCTGAGCTGCGATGTGACGGTGCTGTGGAACCGCGACCATGCGCCGCCGCCACTGACATTGAGCTCCGATGCGAGTGCCTCGGCTTCGGGCGACATCTGATGGAGCGCGCGCCGGCCGGCTTCTTCGAGCATGAAGCGATGGGTCTGGATATACGACGATTGACTCGCCAGCGTTGCGACGTCGAGGCACCCGGCCCAGGCGGTCAATCGGGTCGACAGCTGACTGAGGCGCACCATGCGGCTCCGGAGCTCGCTCTGCTTGGCCTGGGCGACGTCATCGCGTGAATTGGTGCTGACGAATTGATAGACATAGGCATGCAAGGTGCGGAGTTGTTCAGACAAGCCGGCCATGTGTTGGAGCATCTGCTCGACGGTCGCTCCGGGTACTGTCTGCTGCTGGTCGTGCTTGGTAACGTGGTAACGGTCGTAATCGCTGACTGCCGCATCGAGGGCTACGTCGAGTGCGCTGATGGCACTGGACAACGCCGGGTCGGTCAGGTTTGCAAAGGGGGTATTGGTGCGCCATTGTGGCATAGGAGTCATGATGGATCCTCTCGCTCGGTGCGACAACTGTGGAGTGTTTGGGGTATCATAGCAAAGAACATCCCGAGACCGTACGGACGTCGAGAGCGACACGAGGACCATATGCCGAGTACCAGCAATCTGACCCCACCGGTCGTCACACGCGACGGCCGATTAATTACGATCCGTCTGATCCAATCCGAAGACAAAGAAGCGTTGTTGGCGTTTGGCACTGCCCTCCCCGAAGAAGACTGGCTCTATCTCGAGAGTGACATGCGCAGTGCCGATACCGTCGCACGGCTTGCCAATGCCCAAGGCGCCGAACATTGGCGTCAAGTCGTCGCCGTCGATGGTGAACGCATCGCCGCCTATGCCTCGATCCGCATGCATGCAGGGCGCTATAGCCATGTCGCAGCGGTGCAGATGGTGGTGGGTGAAGACTGGCGCCGCCAAGGGCTCGGTCGTGCGATGGGCGCGGTCATCGTGGCCGAAGCACAACGACTCGAGGCCAGCAAAATCATCGCCGAGATGCTCGAGGCCCAACGCAACGGTCAAGCCATCTTCGCGCATCTCGGCTTTCGAACCGAAGGGACGCTCATCGCGCATGCCCGTGACCGCTTCGGCAAGCGTCATAACCTGGTGGTAATGGCGCTCGTCATCGAATAGAAACGCAGTTAGGTCCACGCATCGGTCAGCTCTTTGGCGGTCTGGTACAACGCAGCAATGCGTGCCAACCCCTCAGGGGTGACCGTTTGCATATTGCGGTAGACCTGCTTGTCGAGCATCAGTTCTTTGTTGCCCTCTGGCCATATACGCCACGAATCGTTGTCGATGACATCGGCCACGACCAGCTGTCCGACGGACGTTAGCCCGCATTCGATTTTGAGGTCGACAAGCGTGATGGTCTGTGCAGCGAACGCCTGCTCGATCGCCAAAAACACTCGCCGAGCGATCCGCCCCAATGCGGCACAGCGATCTGTTGAAGCGATGCCAGCGGCGTCGAGTTCGGCAACGGTCATCAGCGGATCGTGGTTGGCATCGTCTTTGAAAAAGAACTCGACGACCAACGGGTCAAAGCGCTGACCCTCGACCACGTCGGGGTGCCGTTTGAGGTACGAACCGGTCGCCCGCCGGCGCGTGACGATTTCGATGGGAATCATGGTACAGCGTTGCACCACCATCGTGTCGGCCGTGGGTGCGGCGACATAATGCGTGGCGATGCCATGGCGGGCCAACAACCCAAACACATTGGCGGTGGTTGGGCCACTCAGAAGTGCCTTGCCCGGGATGACATGCCGACGCGCACCGTCGCCGGCAGTGATGGCATCTTTGTGTTGCATGATGGCCAAGGTGGGATCGCTGGGATGCGCGTAGATTTGTTTGGTTTTGCCCTCGGCGAGCAGTGCTCCGTATTGCATGTCAGGCCTCGTTGGCTATGCGTGCGATGACTAGGTCCCATGCCGTGAAAATCATCAAATGCCCTGCGTCGGGGATAATCGACACCGTGGTTTGTGGCAGGACCGCTTGCAAATCCTTGAAGACGGATGGCGGGGTGATGCGATCATCGCTCCCATATACGGCGTGTATGGGATGGTTGATCTGTTGATATGCAATCGGCCAATGAGTGGTTACCAAGCCCATATCAACGAGGTAGCCGTCATATCCTTGGCGAAAATTTTCGGCCAGCATGGTGCGGAACACCGTACCTTCTGCGGTATCGATAAATTTGTTTTCGGCTGCGGTAAAGGTGCTACGCATGATCTTTATGCCAAAAACAGCTGCCCGTTCACCTCTCCCAATGAACAACCCCGCGGCGCGCGCGACCGTGCGCCGCATGAATGGCGGCAGACTATTGCCCAGCGAGTGGAACAGGCGATTCATCGGAGTCAGTTTTTTGATGTCATCGGCGGCAGATGGTGCCATGCCAGAGACGATGTGGATGCTCTGTACACGCTCAGGGTAGAGGCTCGCATACGAAAGCGCATACGGTGTGCCCGCCGAATACCCCACCAGGGTCACGGTGTCGACGCCGGCTGCTGCAAGGACCGCATTGACATCGGTGCTCCAGCCAGCGATGGTGCGTATGGGCTGCGGGCTCGATAGACCGAGTCCCGGTCGTTCGATGATGATGAAGCGGATCCCATGCGTATCGAGCACCGCAGTCGAAGGCACTTGTACCCGCGCACCGGGCAACCCATGACAGAGCAACACGCATCGTCCAGTGCGCGGACCACTGTCGCTGTACGAGACGGTACGCCCATCAGGAAGGGTCAGCAGATAATCGCTGGTCATACCAGCGTCACTCCGGAGCCTGCGACAACTGTCCCCACATCGTGTGCCTCGGGGATGCAAGCCAACGCAGCCGCGACTGCGGTTTGTGGCACGACGATGAGCATACCCAGCCCCATATTGAACGCATGGAACGCGTCGTGTTCTTGGATGTTACCTGCATCAACCAACAGGTCGAAGATCGCTGGGATCGGCCAGGAGCCCCGTTGGATGTGGGCCCCACACCCATCGGGCAGGATGCGCGGCAGATTGTCGTAGACCCCGCCACCGGTGATATGGGCCATGGCGTGCACCGTTATGCCAGCCTGTTGCAACGCAGTGTACTCGTTCAGATAGCAACGATGGGGCGCGAGGAGCGCCTGACCCACGGTCAACCCACCGAGCGTCGCTGGGGTAGCGGCATATCCACCGATGCTGTCGACCAAGCGCCGCGCCAGCGAATAGCCGTTGGTGTGCAACCCGCTGGATGGCAGTGCGATGATTGCGTCGCCGACGGACACTGCTGCAGGCAACATGGCACCCCGCTGGGCGACGCCGACGATGGTGCCGGCCACGTCAAAGGTGTTTTCGCGGTAGACACCCGGCATTTCGGCGGTCTCGCCACCCAAAATCGCACAACCGGCCGCCCGGCATGCACCGGCCATGCTCTGGACGACCGTCGCGACGTGTTCGGCGTTGAGGACGTCGACTGCAATGTAATCGAGGAAGAAGAGCGGCCGTGCTCCTTGCACCAAAATATCGTTGATACAGTGATTGACGAGGTCGGCACCTATAGAGGCATAATCGTTACACGCGGCAGCGACGAGTGTTTTGGTGCCAACGCCATCGGTCGATGCCACCAACACCGCATCATGGAGTGTGCTGACCGCCTTGCTCAAGTCAAAGCACCCGCCGAACGATCCCAGCCCTGCCATGACTGCCGGGGTATACGTGGATTGCACCGCCTCGCGCATCAGCGTGACCGCACGATTGCCCTCGGCAATATTGACCCCTGCAGTGGCGTACGTGCTCATCCCATGCCTCCTAAAAATGTATGCGCCGTCGCCAGAGCGAGACACTCTGGAGCAATCCTACTGCCGCAAAAGACGTCACGGTGAAGCTGCCGCCATACGAGATGAAGGGCAACGGAATACCGGTAATCGGCATAATCGACATGTTCATGCCTGCATTCACCATCACGTGACAGAGAAACATCGCCGCAACCCCGCCGGCTATCAGCCGCCCGAACAAATCACGTGAATTCGCCGCGATATCCAGCGCTTGCCAGATTAGTAACCCAAGACAAAAAAGCATGCCGGCTGTGCCGATAAACCCCAACTCTTCGCCCGTGATGGCAAAAATGAAGTCAGAGTACTGCACGGGCAGGTAGTTCCCTTGGCTCATGACCCCGTTGGTCCAGCCTTGGCCGGTCAATCCACCTGATCCAATTGCGGTCAGGGATTGAATGATGTTCCACGCGCCGGACTTTAGCTCAGGGTCGTATTTGATGGGATCGAGAAAGATGAGGAGGCGCGTCCGCTGATAGGGTGCCAGAATATATGTCCAACCAAAGTAGAACAGCGGCGATCCAACCCCAATGAGTGTCACGATTTGGGGGATGGTAATGCCAGCAAACCACGTAATCGTCAGCCAGACCGAAGCGAACACAAGCGCAGTACCAAAGTCGGGTTGAATGAACACCAGCAAGAGCGGTACGCCGAGCAATAGTGCACTACCGATAAACGGCCGCCAGGTCCCAAGACTCCGTTCTTGACTCGCCCAGAAGCCGGCAAGCACCAAGATAATGACTAATTTGATCGGCTCAGACGGCTGCACGGTGCGCATACCGAAGTCCAGCCAGCTCTGCGCACCACCCCGGATGTTGCCGTAGATGAGCACGGTCGCGAGCAAGATAATACTGAGCACATACAGTGGGAACGTCCAACTTTGGAACGCATGGTAGTCGAGGAATGTCACGGCGACCATTACTGCCAAGCCAATCAGTACATTGACCAAATGGCGGTTGAAGTAGCCCAACGTCATCGGATCGTTCAATGTCGCACTATAGACCATCGTGATGCTAAATATCGACAGACCGACGAGTGCAAATGCCAAGACCCAATTGTAGTCGCGCCAGATAGTAGTGTTCATGTGTCACCATTGTGTAAACCCCCCAAATTATACCCTGATTCGTACCGAGCGTATCCTGATGCATCAGGTGCGCGTGCGTATGCGCACGTAGTAGCCGTGCCCTTCGTCGCGCACCTCGCCGCGTAATTCGCGCATCAGCAAATCTCCTAACAGGTCAGCACTGCCGCGATTTGTGAGGCGGCACAGCTCGTCGATGTGGGTGGCAGTCTGCAAGAGCGCGAGGAACGGGTCTTCGTCAGGTGGGGGAACCGTACCAAAGCCCAGATATGCCGCAACATCGTCGGCGTTGCGGACGGGCACGGCCCCTTGGGTCAGCAGTGCATTGCAACCTGCGCTTTTGGGCGAATAGATCGATCCCGGTACGGCCATGACGTCGCGACCCTGATCTAGGGCTGCTTTGACCGTGATAAGGGCTCCACTCGTGGTGCCCGCTTCGACCACAATGACCGCACTCGACAACCCGCTGATGAGTCGGTTGCGGGCGGGGAACAACGGCGGGCTCGCCCGTGTGCCCGGATAAAACTCACTGACGAGTGCGGAGTGTGTCTGTGCCAGGATGGCGTTAGCAAGCGTGCGGTTGCGTTCGGGGTAGATCAAATCGACGCCCGAAGGCAGCACCGCAACGGTGGCGCCGCCCGCCGCCAACGACTCTTGGTGGGCGATGGTGTCGATCCCCATAGCCAATCCGCTGACAATGGTGAACCCTTTGGCGGCCAAGTCGCCGGCAAACTGCCGGGTCACTTCGGCGCCGTAGGGGGTCGGCGCGCGCGTCCCCACGATACTCACCGTGGGGCGTTGGAGCCCGCTCAGGCTCCCGCGGACAAAGACAATCGTGGGTGCGCCAGGGATGTGTTTGAGCAATCCAGGGTAGTGCGGATCTGCGGTCGTGACGACTTGGATGCCCGCGTTCCAGAGCCGGTCGTACTCGTGGTGCGGATCGGTTTGGTGGCGCTGTCGATGGAGTTCTGCCGTAAGGTGCGCGGGTACTCCTGCCGCGATGAGGGCGTGCCGGTCGGCATTCCATACCGCGCTCGCGCTGCCGAAGCCTTCGACCAGCCGCGCAATCCGCAACGGACCGAGCCCGTCGATGCGGACCAGCCCGAGCAGCGCGATGTTTTCTTGCATAAAAACTCCCCTCTGTTGTGCCGAACAGGGGGAGTGTGACAGGGGAGCGTTACGCAATCATTACCAGGGCCGGATTATTTGCGCTTCCACTCGGCGATGTTCCAGGTAATCGGTGCAAGTGCGTCAGGAGCGACGCCGGTCACATTGGCGCTCATCAAGGCGACACCGAGACGCTGAAAGAGTGGGAGCGACGGCAATTCTTTTGTGAAGAGTTGCTGTTGGAGGATGTATTGCTCATTTTGAACGGCTTTGTCGAGAGACGTCGCTGCGGTTTTGACGGCAAAATCGGCATCGCGCATACACCAGCCTGCAAAGTTGTTGCCGATGTGGCCGTTGGTATCGCTGGGCACCGAAGCGCAGCTCCACAACGGCAACCCGGCTGGGTCGGGTGACGCAATCCAGGCAAACAATGCCAAATCGAACTGGCGCAAAAAGAGCGGGCCACTGGGGGCAAAGATTTCTTCGGGGGGCATGTAGGTGATGGCGATGTCCACGCCGACTTCTTTCATATCGGACTTAAAGCGTTCTGCGATTTCTTGCCGTAGCGGGCTGCCGGTGGTGGTAATTAAGTTGAGGGTGAGGGTGATCCCTTGCTTCGAAACGCGTACCCCTTCGTTCCACTTGCCGTACCCGGCTTCGTCGAGGAGTGCATTGGCGGTGTCGGGTGCGTACTCGTAGGTGGTGATTTGGTCAGCGGGGGCGGCGCCTTGTTGTTCGGGCAGGATCCAGCTGTTGAGCATGGGCGACCGACCACCAAACAGTGTGTCAGCCAAGCCGTTACGGTTAAATCCATAGGCGAGCGCACGTCGCACGCGAATATCTTGGAGGGTCTGAATATCGAGGTTGAAGTCGATGTGCTCCCACACGGGGCTACGGTAGTACGTCACCGGCATCCCGGCCCGGGCGTCTTGGTCAATGAATGCATATTGGTCGAAGGCGACCCGGTCGGTGACCGCGACATCGAGGTTGTCGTTGGCCAAATTGGCGCGGATCATGTCGACACCCGACATTTGCGTGAGTGATACATGATTGACCGCGGGGATCGTGCCAAAGAAATAGGGGTTGCGCACGAAGCGAATCTCGTTGCTGCTGCGACTGTCGAGCATGTACGGCCCATACCCGACGGGCTTTTTGGCAAACCCCGATTCACGGATTTCGGCGGGAGGAATGTCTTGCAAGAGATGCTTGGGCAGTGGGGTCCAATAACTCAGGAAAATACCCGAGCCGACCAAATCAGGCTGCAGAATTGCCTTGGTGGTGTGTTCATCGATGAGTTTGTAATCGGCAGTACGGTCGAGCAAGATGCGTGCTTCTTCGCCGAGCGGTGCTTGTTTGCGGGCGAGCTCGTAGGCAAACACGGAGTCTGCTGCGGTGACCGGCACGCCGTCCGACCACGTCAGTTTTTCGTTCCATTGGTAGGTAATCGATACCTGTTGGACCTGCGTGATGACGGTCGTCGTGGTGGTGGTGATATTGCCGGCAGCGTCGAGATAGACCGACACGTCAGCGATTTGGACGTCGCCGTTTTCGATGGTGGGGATGCGTGTCAGGACGCCGGTGGTGATGTAGTCGTAGTTGAATGCCAAAATGGGCGACGGCGAAATCATCTCGAGCGCGATGCTGTTGGCACGTTTGAGTGCGCTGTCTTTGGGGTAGGGGAACAAATCTGCGGGTAACTCGGTTATCCCAATTGCCCACACGTCGTTGCGCTGGGCTAGGGCATCAGCCACCGATTGGTTGGTCGGCGCCAAAATAGCGTCTGGGGTGGTGTTGGGTACGACCGGTGTCCGGTCACGGACGCCGCCTTCGATTTGGCAGGCAGTCAGGAGCAACACAAATCCCAAGAACAATCCAACGCGCAGAAAAAAGGTGGTGTGGTGCATGGGAATCTACCTCTATCGGCCCTGGTGTGCACGATGTGCACGCCATTGCTCGGCATGTAACTGCATTTCAAAAAACTCTATCGCCACAGTCCCGTCCGAAGGACGGATGTGCGGCGCCAGATGGGCATAGACTGGGTTGTCGAGCCGTGGCAAATCATCGCTGTAGTAGGCGGTTCGCCAGTCACTGTCGACAACGAGAAAGCCCAGACTCCGATACGATCGAACGGCTCGTTCATTGACGGCGGCGACATCGAGGACCATCGTCACAAAGCCGAGTTCGCCGAAGAATACATCCAGAAACCCTTGCATGGCTTCGGTACCCAACCCTCGGCCCACATAGGCAGCCGAAAAGGTAATCCCCAGCCGTGCTTGTTTTTTGGCGTTGTCGATTTCGCGGAGCGAGATGCGCCCCATCAGTTCGCCGTTGCGGCTATCGACTGCCCAATGACGGCGCGAAGAAATCATATCGTTGAACCATGTCCCCGAAAACGGGGACTGGGCACGCTGGAGGTTCCAGATCGATTCGTATGGATCGTTGTACGACGGCCAGCGGTAACTGCGCTCGTCATCATAGCGGTTCCACGGGCGAATAATCGTGCGCGGGGTCTGTGTCATGCGGTTAGGACCCCTCGACACGGGTCACTCCTGCCACGATTGTCGGCAAGACGTTCCCCGGGGTTTCGTTGATATGGACATCCGCCATCACGCTGAAAATAGATGCAGGATCGGTGTTGATGGTCAATACCCGTGCACCAGAGCGTTTGGCGATAAACGGAAATTGCGCAATGGGATCGGCTGCGCTGAGTTCGCCAACAAACAAAATCGCATCGCAGGTTTCGACCGCAGTCTGCGCGCGCCGGACATCGTGCCGGGCGAATCCTTCACCCAAGAGCACAACATCGGGTCGCAAGGGGCTGCCACAGCGCTGACAGCGCGGCGGGATGTCGCCTTCTTCTTCCCAGTCACCTGGATGCCCTGATTCGACACAGCGGGTCCGGTGGACCGATCCGTTGAACTCGAGAATATCGCGTGAACCTGCACGCCAGTGCAACCCATCGATGGCCAAACTGACCAACAAAAACGTCGGGATGTGTTGTTCGAGGTCGACGAGTGCATGATGTCCGACACTCGGTTCGGAAGTCTGTGTCTGTGTACGACGAAAGTTGTACCACTGCCAGACCAGTTTGGGGTTGCGTGCATAGGCTTGTGGAGTCGCCAAGTCGCGCACGTCGTACGCCGCCCAAGGACCGATCATCGCTTGTCGAAAAGAAGCAACACCACTTTCGGCCGACATCCCGCCACCAGTGACCACAACCAGCTTCTGCGCTGTTTTGAGTTGCGTTATCAGCGCATCGAGTGCGTGCATCGTTCCCCCTTCGTCAGGGTGTTGTCGTGAGGCTCCGTTGTGGGGCCCACCCCTCGACGATGGTTGTGTCTACCGTGTACCGGATCTTGAGCCATGCGGTGCCGTCGGCGCTCTGCGGGCCATCGACCCACTCAACGCGTGAACCAGCGGGGACGCTGCCCACGACGGTGCCGTTGCTGGCGGGCTCGCTGTGGAGCTCGAGTGCTGCATCACCGCTGACAAGCAAATATTGTGCGCTGCCATCACTGTCAGAAAAGAGACCGGTCAGCCAACTCGGGAGCGAGACGCTCGGCATATTGAATTGCAGACCGCTCACCAGGCCGACGTTCTGTGCCGGTTGGCTCGTCACATAGTACCAGCCACCAGCGCCGAGCCCACCCAATACGAGCAACGAAATCAGCACACGTCCGAGTGTGCGATTGCCTTGCCGGCGTTTGCGGGGTTGCGTACCTGCATGGGGTGTGTGCTGGGTCGTCGTCGGTGCTTGTTGTTCACCAAGCGGTCCAGTCCCGTTGCCGCCAATCACAATATCGCGACGTGCTTGTTCGATCATATCGAGCAGTTCATCGAGGTTTTTGAGACGGTTGAGCGGGTTGCGTGCGGTACAACGCATAATCAGGTCGTCGATTTCGGGCGGACAGCCAGCGCTCACTACCGCCGATACGGGCGGGATGTCGCTCGACTCGTGCTGGGTCAGGATTTCGTCTGCATTGGTGCCGCTAAAGGGGCGGAAGCCGCCGAGAATCTCGAACAGCAGAATGCCTACCGCATAAATCGCACTCTCGACCGTCTCGGCAGTGCCTTGTTGCCGCTCGGGTGAACGGTAGCTCGCAATATCAATGAGCACCTCGTTGGGTGTCAAGGTCCAGTTTTCGATCCACTTCACGTGGCCTTCGCTGATGACAACAAAGTCATTACTGCTGATCGGCGGGTGTGGGATGTGTGATTCTTGGCAGGCTTTGATGACCGCAACGATGTGCCGGGTGTATTGCAACGCTTCGATGGGGGTGACCGGTGCACGGGCCCGGAGCGTTTTGCCGGTGACGAATTCGGTGATGAAAAACGGCCGGTCTTCGATGGTGCCGCTATCGTATACCTCGGGGAGCGCACTGTGGACGTTACGGGCGCGCAGTTCGGAGTCTGAAATAAAGCGCTCACGGATGCCACGCTGATCGACCAGATGACTGCGCATCAGGTTGAGCAGTACCGGTCGATTGAGCTTATCGTCGTAGGCACGGTAGACGGTCGCGATGCGCGTGGCACCGAGGCGTTCGTCAACGCGATAGCGTCCATGGATGCGTGGCTGTGCTGTCATGCACCTCACCTTATGCGACTAGAGGCGACTCCGAGAGTGTTACCACGCATTATAGCACTATGGTGCGTTCGGGTATAGCGGGAGGGAATGATGAATGAGGAATGATGAATTAGGAATTAGGAATGATGAATTGGATAGGTATTTTTTTGCTGTGAACAGCGTGCTTGTTAACCGATGTGTTCAATGAGGTAAAAGCACGTGCGCAATCACCTCGGGATGGGTGCGCGGCAGCCAGTGATTCGCCTCGGGATGGATGTCAACCCCTAGCCATGGGAGGGCGGTGCTATGGCGCTCAGCGAGCGAAATGAGGAGGGCGGTGTCGTTGGCGCCCCAGAGCAGTGTAGTCGGGACACTCCCGTCAGGGAGCGGGATATCGCACGATCCACCCGCGACGGCAAACGTGGCAGCGCGGTACCAGTTCAATGCGCCGGTCACGCGACCAGGGAGCTCCCATGCTGCACGTAGTGTGGCTTTTTCGGTCGGGGTGAGATCTACCGACGCAAACGCACCAAGCGGGATTTCGTATGCGTTGGCGACGAAGCGCCGTTCAAAATCGACAGAGCGCAAGGCCGTGATATAGCCCGACGCGCGCAGCTGGTTCTCGTCGTGCGTGAGTGCGTCAAGGAAAATTGCCGGGTGCGGGGCGTTGCAGAGAACTGCGCGCGCGACGCGCGCAGGGTGCAGACTGACCACTGCCCATGCCACCACACCGCCCCAATCGTGCCCAACAAGAGTGAACGGTCGCGCAGGCGCGAGGGCATCCGCAATGGCCAGTACATCTGCCACCAGGTGCGCTATCGCGTATGCGTCAATGTCACTGGGCGCATCAGAACGATGGATACCCCGTCCGTCGGGGACGATGACGTAGTACTGGTGGGCTATCAGTGGTACAAGCCGTGACCAACACGCTGCAGTATCGGGGAACCCATGCAAAAGAATCACGGGCGCTGCCGTGGGATTGCCATACGTTGTGACGTGCAGACGGACGCTGCCGTTGCTAATGCTGTGGCTTTGCATAAACTGATATCTACTAACTACTAACTGAAAACTGAAAACTGAAAACTGAAAACTGAAAACTGAAAACTGAAAACTGAAAACTGAAGACTGCCTCGTTATCCACTAGAATAGCACTATCCCCTACAAACATGGAGGTAGCAGATGTTTCGTGATATCGCGACGGTCCGTACTCGCCTCGCCGACCAAAAGTACATCGCGTCGGAATCGATTGCCACCACGTTGTTCCTTGCCAGTCGGCTCGAAAAACCCATCCTCGCCGAAGGTCCGGCCGGCACCGGCAAAACCGAACTCGCCAAAGCGACCGCCGCCGCGACCGGGCGTGAGCTCATCCGCCTGCAGTGTTATGAGGGTATCGACGAATCACGGGCCTTGTATGAATGGGAATACGCCAAACAGCTCCTCTACACCCAATTGTTGCGCGAGCGCATCGGCGGCATGGTCAGTGCAGCAGATACGTTGGCGGCGGCGGCCGATGCTATTGCGAACGAAGAAAACGTCTTTTTCTCTGAGCGCTTTCTGCTGGCCCGGCCGTTGTTGCGCGCAATCACCAGCCCCAACCCGGTGGTGCTGCTCATCGACGAAATAGACCGTGCGGATGCCGAGTTCGAAGCATTTTTGTTGGAGTTGCTGAGCGATTTCCAGGTCAGCATCCCCGAATTGGGCACGATCAAAGCAATCCACAAGCCGATTGTGATTTTGACCAGCCACGACACACGCGACCTGTCCGAAGCACTCAAACGGCGCTGCTTGTTCCTCTATGTGGGCTATCCAGACGCCGAATCAGAGCTCGCCGTGGTCAACTTGCGTGTCCCCGGTGTACCCCCCAAGTTGGCCGCCCAGGTGGTCGAAATGGTGCAACGCCTGCGTGCGCTCGATCTGCGCAAAACCCCCAGCATGTCCGAGACCATCGATTGGGCGCGGGCATTGGTCGAACTCAACGTCAAGCATCTCGATCGCAACGCCATGGATGCGACCATGAACGTCCTGCTCAAGTACGAGTCGGATGTCCAAAAGGGCAAACGATTGGTCAGTCGCGACGACGACGCCCCGACCGATGTGACCCGCGAACGAGACCGTGATCGCGGCCGCGAACGCGATCGTGACCGTGGTCGTCGTGACCGGTAATAAACGTATCAAATTGTCAGAATATTGGGATAAAAATGAGCCTGTAACAACGGACGGAGTCAGGCGATGGACGAGCGACTGATTGCATTCATCCGGGCCTTGCGCGGGCGCGAGGTGCGCGTG
>CAIPUQ010000291.1 GCA_903868295.1 uncultured Roseiflexaceae bacterium | reverse complement strand
TACCTCGGAACAGAGCAAATTCCGTTTGTTGTAACGGGTGGGAGTGATGACACCCAAGGGCCGCTGTTTGATACCGTGCGGGTTGAGCAGTCCGAAGATTCACGGACGATTCGTGTCCAGTGGCGATTGACCGATGCAACCGGTGTCGAGGGTAGTGGCGTCTACATCGCAGCCGAAAACGGCAATTTTGTCGATTTCTTGGGGAATCCGTTTGCGAGCTTCGCATTTGCGACCCGGATAGATGGCACTGCACAAGATGGAATCTATGAGCAAATCGTCACCATGAGCGAGAGTGCCCCTGCGGGTCGCTATACTGTATGGCTGGGCAATCGAGATCTGCTCGATAATGGCGGGTGGTACCCAACAGAGGTTGCATTCGACGTGCGCTAGTGTGCACATGACTGCAATAAAAAAACGGCGTGTTGGCCACGATGTGCCAACACGCCGTTCGTCTTTTTGTGCGGCGTTTAGTATGTAATTTGCGTGTAGATTGCGCGGTTGGTCAATTTTTCGCGGCCACCGAGGAATGCTAACTCGATGAGAAAAGCTGATTCGACAACCACACCGCCGGCGCGTTCAACAAGCTCACACGCTGCGGCAATGGTGCCACCGGTGGCCAAGAGGTCATCGATGACGACGACGCGTGCCCCTGGTTTGAAGGCATCTTTGTGGATTTCGAGGGTGGCGGTGCCGTATTCGAGGGCGTACTCGACCTGATATGTGTCGGCCGGCAGTTTGCCCACTTTGCGTACCGGCACTAGGCCAATCCCGAGTGCATAGGCCAGCGGTGCCCCAAAGATAAATCCACGTGATTCGATTGCCACCACGGCGTCGATGTGCATCGACCGGTAGCGTTCGACAAAGACGTCGATGGCCTGATGCATGGCAGCGCCGTTCCGCAACAAGGTGGTGATGTCTTTGAATTGGATGCCCGGGATGGGGAAGTCTGGGACATTGCGAATGTGTGCTTCGAGTGGTGAGGTCATGGGAGGTTCGTTCCTTCGACTATGGCACGGAGCTGTGAATCTGCGGTGGTGATGGCATCGGCGGGAGTGACCACCCCCGCGAGTACTTGGCGGATTGCACTCTGCAAGACACCTTGGACATCATACCGGAGCATGAGGGGTGAAGGTGCAATTGCACTGCCGGCAGCGCGTTGGATGGATGCAACGGCGGTCAACGTGCTACTGTCGACCGTGCGATTGACCGGTTGGATGCCCTGCTGGGCAAAGCTGATTTGGCGTTCGCTGCTGATGAGCGCATCAATGAGCGATTGTGCTGCCCGTACCTCGGCGCTGGTCAGGCGCTGGTTGAGTACCACCGCCGTGCTGGACAACACCGGTGCCACGTCTGTGTCGCCTTGTGCATAGCGTGGAAGCGGTGCAACAGCGAGCGCATCGCCCCACACCTGTTGGTAGGTCGAACGACGTGCGGACGAGTCGATGACCATGGCGAGCTGCCCCGCGCCCACGGTGCGTTCGACATCGAGGACACCATGCAAACGCGTCAATAGATCGGGATCTGCGTTGAGTGTTGCCAGCCACGCCAGCCAGCGTTCGGCACCGTCTCGGCCGCTTGTACCCAGCACCACGCGATTGTCTGCGTCGAACACCGCACCGTCGAAGCCGGCGAGATACCCACCAAATGTGTCAAATGTGATATCTGCCCCAAGCCCCCAATCGGGCGGGTTGTGAAGCGCACGGGCCATGACGAGCATATCGTCAGTCGTCTGCGGCGCCTGGAGCACTGCGCGTGTGTTATAAAACAGCACCGGAAACGCGTACGTAATTGGGACCCCATACCATCCGGTTGTACCAGACGCGTCAGTGTACCGTGTCGTATCGCGCACCTGTTGACTCAACGCATCACGACGTGGCGCGGCCACGAGTGCATCGAGTTTGAGTGCGAGCCCCCGTTGGGCAAGTGCTATGGCATGACTATTGTTGACAATGACAACGTGTGGACCTTTGGCACCCTGCCAGGCGGTGGTGATATCTGCCAACAGCGTGCTCGCGGGCATCCGCTGACTGATGATCGTGTATCCGTTGGCAGCCGCGATGGACTGGAGCATGTCTTCGTACACAAATGCTTCGCTGCCGCCGAACGCGTGCCAGACAACCAGCGTGGTCGCTGATTTGGGCGGTGGTAGCGTCGCGGTGGCTATGGGGGGTTGGGCCGGCGTGGCACAGGCGGCCAGTACGACACAGAGCATCCACATAAGCCACACGCGACGCAGATGCATTGGTTATACCTCGAAGCGTGCGCGTGGGATCAAGGCCGGCGCGTCCATGCTGTCGGTGATGTAGGCATAGTCGGCAGTCGGATTGGTGCTCATGGCAAAGTGGCGGCCTTGGGCGTCCATGGCGACCATGTTCATGTTGACTTTGTCCTTGGGCATGCCCAGGGCGCGCATGTCTTCGAATGCAGCACGGACTGCTTCTTCGACGCTCATGCCGTAGCGCATGTTCATGACCGTGGTGCGTGCCAGGCTGGTGCGGATGGCAATTTCGCCCAGACCGGTGCAGGCTGCACCGCCGTAGCGATTGTCGCAGTAGTTGCCGGCTCCGATGATGGGCGAGTCACCCAGACGACCCGGGTACTTCCAGGCCCAGCCACTGGTGGTGACGGAGGATGCCATGTCGCCGTGGCCGTCGATGGCGATGAAGTTGACCGTGCCGGCGACCTTCTGGGGGTCGGTGGCGAGTGCGCTGGCTTGGCTGATGAGGGCTTTGATATTGGCCAGACCGTCGTTGGCCCATTCTGGACCGAACTTACCGGCCAGACCATCTTTCCAGGTCTTTTCGGCTTCGGGGCTGAGCAGATTTTCTGCCGTGTAGCCCTTCTCTTTGGCAAACATCTCGGCACCTTCGCCGACCAGCATGACGTGGTGGAGTTCTTCCATCACTTTGCGGGCGACGCTGATGGGGTGACGGTAGCCCTTGATGGCGCCGACACAGCCGGCCCGCAAGAACTTGCCGTCCATGATTGACGCGTCGAGTTCGACTACACCCAGGACGTTGGGATAGCCGCCGTAGCCGACTGAATTATCGAGTGGGTTGTCTTCGACGGGCCAGCAACACGATTCGACGGCTTCGATGGCGGAGCCGCCTTTTTTGAGGATGTCCATCCCCTGCTTGAGCCCGATGTCACCATTTGCACTAGCGATGATAATCACGTCTCGATCCTCTCTGATGTGACGAGTCTATGCTTGATATTGAGCAAACAGCACAACTGCGTTTTGCCCACCAAAGCCAAAAGCGTTGACCATTGCCGTGCGCACGCGTGTAGCGCGGGCGGCATTGGGGACGTAGTCGAGGTCGCAGGCCGGGTCTGGGGTGTCGAGCCCCATGGTCGGTGGCACGACTTGGTGCATGATGCTCTTGACGGCAGCGACCGCTGCCAAGGCGCCGGCCGCACCGGCGGTGTGCCCCAGCATCGACTTGATGCCGCTGACCGCGATATGCCGCGCGTGCGCCCCAAATGCCGTATGGATGGCGGCGGTCTCGGCACTGTCGTTCATACTGGTCGCCGTGGCATGTGCGCTGATGTGGTCGATATCGGCGGGCGATAATTCGGCGTCTTCCATGGCACGGGTCATCGCCAATGCCGCGTATGTGCCGCCAGGTGCAGGAGCAGTCAGGTGGAAGGCGTCTTCGGTGGCCCCAAAGCCTACCAACTCAGCGTAAATGCGCGCACCGCGGGCCAGTGCGTGATCGAGCTGTTCGAGGATAAGCACGCCACAGCCTTCGCCTCCGGCGGTGCCTTTGCGGTTGAGGTCAAATGGTTTGACGGCGCGGCTCGGGTCGTCGCCGGCCGGGGCAATGGCACCGATGACGCCAAAGGCCATGGAATTCAATGCAGTCACCCCGGCGTCGCTGCCGCCAGCCACGGTGATAATTGCATCGCCGCGTTGGACCATCCGGAAGGCCTCGCCGATAGCATAGGTACCTGTCGCGCAGGCCATCACGGGTGTCGTGTTGGGACCATGCAAGTCATGGGCGATGGCGACGTGGCACGAGCCCATGTTGTAGATGAACGTCGGCAAATACAGGGCATCGACACGCTTGTGCTGCCGCGCTTCGAAGCTGAGGGTCTGTTGTTCGACCTCGGCGGTGCCCCCGAGCGAGGTGCCGATGACGACGCCCACGCGGGTACGATCGATGGCCTGCATGTCCAACCCACTATCGGCGAGTGCTTCGCCGGCAGCGGCCAAGGCAAACTGCGCGAAGCGGGCGGTGCGGCGGGCGGTTTTGGGGTCCATGTAGCGTTGCGGGTCGAAGTCTTTGATCTCGGCGGTTATCTGATAGGGAATGTCATTGTGGTCATAGCGGGTCGCCAGTGCGACCCCCGAGCGACCGTTGAGCAGGCCATCCCAGAACGTTGCGACATCGTTGCCGATAGGACTCAGTGCGCCGAGGCCGGTCACGACGACGCGATGGTGAATATGACGCGGCATACAAGCACCTATAGCAGTATGAATGTATGCCTATTGTATATGAATGCGGGTGCGTGTATGCCAGTCTGCCACAATGGGTGTGCGCGCCACGTGTATTGTGTCGCTCCATTTGCCGGAACCTCAGCCACACGCATCGGTCACGGGTTGTCTGGGTCGCACCGAGGCACCGTCGCGCGGCAGAGTACCATTTCTAAAGAAAACAGAAAAGCACAAAAAAACTGCCCCGCATCGACCATGCGGGGCAGCAGGTTCGGTGTTTAGCTGCTGATGATGACGCCGTGGCGCCCGTCGGCACGGCGATAGATTACACGTACCTCTAGGCTGTGGTCGCGATAGACATAAAATGCATGGCCGAGCAACTCCATCTGCTCGAGGGCTTCTTCGTCGTGCATCGGCTTGATGGCAAAGGCCTTGGTGCGGACGATGGCCGGGGTGGCGTGCGCAGGCTGTTGTGCAACAGCGGCAGCACTGGTGTCGGCATCGTGGCGTTGGGCATTGCGCCAGTGGCGCCCTTTGTAGCGTTCTATTTGTTTGCGGACCGCATCGAGTGCGGCAGTGAGGGCCTGCATGAGTTCGTCGGCTTTTTCTTCCGCGCGCAAGAGCACACCGTGTTCGCCGGCGACGGTCAGCTGGATGCGGTGGTGCTTGTCCTTTTGGCTGACATCGACGGTGACGGTCTGGATGGGGGTCAGGTAGCGGGTGAGGACGGCGAGTTTTGCTTCGATTCGGCTGCGGGTCTCGGGGCTGAGGTGACCATGTTGGGTGCGAACAACAAGCTCCATAACGCCTCCCAGTTGAATCAGTGTACCCCGGGGGTGGGGTACTAGGCGGCCAGGGGGGCCACCCAAACCATTTGGTTGGCGCAATACTAGCACTGCGCGTGGCCCAGTACAAGAGGGAATTGCTGCATGTTGGGTGAGGGGGAGCTGAGGATGTGCTGAATATCCGCAGTTGCTTGCTATACTACCCAAAACAGTGGAAAGAACGCCATGCGCTACCTCGATAATCACGACCAGACCGACGCCACCCAGAACTTGGCCCTCGAAGAATACGCCATCCGCAATCTGCTCGGCGACGAGGACTTGCTGTACTTCTACAT
>CAIPUQ010000290.1 GCA_903868295.1 uncultured Roseiflexaceae bacterium | reverse complement strand
TCGCGTCGTATACCGCATTTGATGATCTGCTCGCCCTGCCCGACGCTGCACAGCGTATCGCTGATGCGCTCGAAGCATGTGCGGGGGATGTGCTGTACCTCGTCCCGGGGCATCCCCGCATCGCCGATGCAACGGTGGCGGCGATTGTTGGCCGTGTCCCACAACGCTGTCGAATTCTCCCTGGGGAACACCCGATTGATGCGTATGCCGCAGAACTCGGTTTTCATGGTGCGGCGGCCAATGCCCAGTGGTGTGATGCCTTGGCGTTTGTGCCGAGCCCCGATGCACGGGCGAGTTGGGCGACGTTTCATACCAGCACGCCGTATGTGCACCGAGTTACCCCCAGCCCGGTGCGGCCGCATGCCGAAGCATGGATCTGCAACATCGACACACCACAGATTGCAGCAGCGGTGCTGCTCCATCTTCGGGCGGTATACCAGAGCGAAACCCGTTGTGCACTGTTACGTGGTCAGGGGTCGGTCGAGTGGGGTACCATCGGCGGGGTCCACCCACCCACACACTATCCCGTCACCTTGTATATCACTGCCGCAGAGCCGCTCGACAATCTACGCACCGCCGATGGCATTGGGTATGTGATCGAGCGCTTGCTCGGCCCTGCGGGCTGTCCATGGGATCACGAACAGACCCCGCAGTCGTTGCGACGCACCCTGCTCGAAGAAGCCTACGAGGCAATCGACGCCCTCGATCGCGCCGACGATGGGAGTTTGGTCGAAGAACTCGGCGATGTTTTGCTCAATATCTTGATGCAAGCCGAGATGGCGCGGCAAGCGGGACGATTCACCATGGAAGACGTCTATGCTGCCGTGACCACGAAGTTTGTGCGCCGCCACCCGCATGTGTTTGGTGATGTTGCTGCCAACGACAGCGAGGCAGTCCTCAAAAACTGGTATGCCATCAAGGCGACAGAATCTGCAGGTACTGCGACCCCCAAAAGCCCCTTGGCTGGTGTGCCATTGGCGCTCCCCGCGTTGACCGCTACGAGTGCGCTCATCAACAAATCGAAGCGCTACGGCATGGTCATCGCAGGAACGTCTGCTGACGCAACACACGAGACGATTGGGGTGCAGTTGTTTACACTGGCCGTCTCTGCGGCCCAGCACAACCTCGATGCCGAGGCGGCGCTGCGTGAAGTTAATGCACGATATCGTCGTCGCGTGGATGCGTTGTATGCCCGTGATGGACATTTGAATGGCCAAACCGAGGAGTTGTGGCGCGATGCCGATAGCGATGCATGAGGTACAGCTCGATATCGTCGTGCAACTACGCAAGCCCCACGCCTGTGGCGGCAATGCGTGGCGTGTGGTACGGCTGGGCGCAGATATCGGGGTCCGGTGCGAACAGTGCCAGCATCGTATCCTGATGCCACGAAGCGATTTCGAGCGTCGAGTAACCGTCATTTTGGCGCGCCCATCGTTGAATCCTGGGTCGGTGCCTCAGAACCAAGACGTGTAATGGTCGATACGCCCATCGCCAGGTGGTCGTTTTCAAAAGAAGCAGACGATGCCAACCAAACCCCAAGTGTTGTTTATTGTGGGTCAAACCGCAGTGGGCAAGAGCGCCCTCGCTATCGAGGCAGCCCGTGCGTACGGTGGAGAAATCATCTCGGCTGATTCGCGCCAAATCTATCAGCAGATGGACATCGGTACGGCGAAACCCACGGTCGCAGAACGTGCGTTGGTTCAGCATCATTTGATTGATGTCGCCAAGCCGGATGCATGGTACAGCCTTGCCATGTTTCGCGCTGATGCGTTAGCAGCGATATCGAGTTGTGTCGAACGAGGGGTATTGCCGATTGTGGCAGGTGGGACGGGCCAGTATTTGGCGGCGCTCCTCGAAGGCTGGACGGTACCAGAGTTGCCGCCAAACGATGACCTCCGTGCACAGCTCGAAGCAGATGCGCTCCGTGACGGTCATGAGGCACTCCACCGTCGATTGGCGCTGCTGGATCCCGTCGCCGCGGCGAGCATCCACACGACCAATGTCCGTCGCGTTGTCCGAGCACTCGAGGTGTGTATTGGTACGGGGACACCCTTTTCGTCGCTCCAGACCAAAGGAGCGTTGACGTTCGAGCCGACCGTGGTGTGGTTGCAAATGCCGAGCGAAGAACTCTACCAACGGATCGATGCGCGGGTGGATGCAATGCTTGCGGATGGACTGGTCGCCGAGGTACAGTCGCTTGTTGCGGCAGGCTATGGGTGGGCGTTGCCCGCGATGTCCGGCATAGGGTACCGCGAACTACAACCCTACTTGGCAGACGAGTGCACGTTGGCAGAAGCAGTCCAGCGCATTAAATTCAATACACATGCGTTTGCGCGACGGCAGTCGACATGGTTCAGACGCTTTACTACAATCAATCATACGATGCCGTGTGCTATAGAGCAACTGTCATCTGTTTTTCATCGTCCAACGATTCGTGATTGATACAATGAAGGTGACAGAAGAGAGGTCAGTATGAACCATAGAACCAGTCGTATCCGCAGTGTTGTCCTGACAAGCCTGTTTGTCTGTGTCGCAGTGCTGTCGATAGTTCTGTTGCCGAATGCGACGGATGCGAGCACCCGTGCTTATGAACCGTCCAAGGGTTGCTTTTGGCGTCAAGCAAACGGCGTAGCCCATCGCTATGAGATTGTGACGTACTACAAAGATGTGACCTGGAACCAAGCCGACATACTGGCCTCACAACGGACGTTCCGTGGCGTGCGCGGGTATCTGGCCACCATTACGAATGGGTCAGAGGACTGGTGTGTGCGGACCGCGATTTTGAACCTGTCGGGATTGCGTTGGCCAGATGCCACGGGGGCGTGGATCGGGGCCAATAGTTACGCTGCGGTCGGAGTTTTTCGATGGACGGGCGGACCTGAGAAGGGCATTGTGCTCAAAAATTCGACTTTTCTCTGGCATACCTACCATCCCGATAATAACGTTGCTGAACGATGTGTCGGCTACATGTATCGCGATGGTTGGGTGGCAGGTAATAATTACCCCTGCGATGCAGTGACCACCAATCCCTTCTTCCGCGACAAGATGAAGCGCTTTGTGGTGGAGTACGCTGCCCGCGGGACAGTCCTGAACTAGCAATGTGTTCGAAAGTGGTTTTTACATACACAAGCGGCGAACGTTTTGTGGAGTACGCGAACGAAATCACACAGACTCAACCGCTCAGGTTTCAATTAGTGATGAGACGCGAGTTCGCTAAAGTACCTCGTTCGATTGTGGCCGGAGTTTTTGCGATGTGTTTCTTGTAATGATGTTTATCGAAACAACCGATTTAATGTCAAAACCCTCCCCACGATAGTGGGGAGGGTTTACTTTTGCAGTTAGTAGTTGCAGTTCCCACTGTCGTCGAGATACTGCTTATACACAATTTGGACGACGGTGTCCGTGGCGATTCCTTGCATGGGATCCCACTCTTGGTTGAATTCGTACCCAATCGGATAGACCGCATTGATGAACGTTACATCGCGCCCGGTGCGTGAGGTAACCCATGCTTCGTTGGTCAAGTTCGACATCGATTGTGTCTGGCGCGAATTCGGATTCACCCGGAAACCCTTGGTCTTGAAGAGGCCGTTCACCGCGATGATTGCTTCTTCGGGTGAGCGCTTGGTGTAGTACGTCGCATGACAGGCATCGTTGATACCAACCGGGACGGCGTCATCGAGCATCACCAACGCACCTTGTTCGGGTGGTGCTGCTGGTCGCGAAGGGGTCGGTTGATTGATTTCGAGTTGCGTAATTGCACTGTCGGATTGCCGGTTGCCGCACGCACTGAGCGTACTCGCAACAAGAACAAGAGCAATAACTATGGTTCGCGTGGACAACATGATGGTTCCTTTTCGATTGGACAGTCGTATTGAAACGGGATGAGTGTGGACTCAGGCACGCATTATGCAGTGGTTACCGCATGGTCTTGGCTGATGAAATGGACAGAGCTTTTGGCAGATTCGAGGATGGTCAGCAGGCCACTCCCTGGGTGGACCGCGCCACCGACGAAATAGAGCCCCGGCAGCCAATCTGCGCGGATATGCGGACGCAACGGCCCGAGTTGTCCCCAGTCATGCCCTAGATTGAACACCGCTCCAATATGGGTGCGGAACTCGTTCTGCCAGGTATCGGCGACATAACAGGTCTCGCTGACAATGTGGTCAGATATATCTCCGTACCCGAGTTCGTGTAACCGCGAGATGATGTAGTCGCGATATCCTTGTTTGTGTTCATTCCAATCAACACCATGACTGGTATTGGGAATTGGTACCAGCACAAAAATGGTGCTATGTCCGTCAGGGGCATTGCCTGGGTCGAGCATCGTCGGGTTACAGACATAAAACGACGGATCCGTTGTGTCGAGTGCTGAGTCATCGACGTATGGTGGTTCGGTGCTCCGGATATGTTCGGACAAGTAGAGCTGGTGATGCGGGGCGTCGGGGTAGGTTTTGTTGACACCCAAGTACAGCATAAATGTCGAGCACGAAAAACGCATGGAGTCGAGTTTTCTGTTGGTGTATGGACCACGTTGTTCGGGCGTCAATATGTGGTTGAGTGCGTAGCCAAAGTCAGCATTGGTAACCACAATCTCTGCGGACACTTCGGTGCCATTCTCCAAACGGATGCCACGGACACGGTTTTGAGAGGTGAGCACACGTGCGACTGGCGTATTGTAGTGAATGGTCACGCCTAGGTCAGTCGCTGCTTTTGCCAAGCCGCGTGAAAGTGCGGTGAATCCACCTTTGGGATGCCAGATGCCATCGTTGAATTCGAGCCACGAGACAAGGCTGAAGACGCTCGCAGATTTTTTGGGATGCATCCCCAAGTACTTGGAAGGATACGCCATTGCATAGCAGAGTTGCTCGTCTTGGAAGTAGTTGAAATAGTGGTCGTAGAGTGACTCCCAAGGTCGAAAGGTCAATGCGGTGATAATTTCACGCGGATTGAGGTACCCCAAAATGGAACGGACCGGCGTGCCCAAGTATGGAGCGTAGCCAGCGTCGTTTTTGCGGATGTGCTCGGTGTACCAGGCGTCGAATCGTTGCGGCAAATCCGCTCGCCGTGCTGCCAACTGCGTCTTGAATGCATCGAGATCAGAGGTGAGGTCGATGATGGACTTATCCCAAAACTTCAATCGGGTGTTGGGATCGACACGTAGCAAGGTGACATAATCGTCGAAGCGAAGCCCGCAGAACGAAAAGAGCTCTTCGTAGACACGGGGGACCTGCAGGATCGATGGACCGGTATCGAAGTGATAGCCGTCCTTCGAAAACCCGCGCATACGCCCGCCAGGTACTGCTTCGGCTTCGTATATGTGGACATCATAGCCTGTCTTCGCAAGACGCATCGCAGTGGCAAGGCCACCAGGTCCTGCGCCAATGATGAGAACGGTTTGCTTCGCCATTTTTGCCTCTTGTCTGTATCAGCAATCTCGAGTGTGTGGTGCGTTAGGGTATTGCGTACCGGGTGATGGTGCCATCGCGGTGGCCGACCGAGAGTTCGGTGCCGGCTGGATTAGATGCAAGGACGGTAATGCCATCGTCTTGCGGGAGCGTCACCAAGATTGTCCCATCGGTGTCATAGAGGTGGACGTCGCCGTTAAAATCGGCTGCGACGATGACATCAGTATTAGGTAACGTCGACATCTGCATGAAGCCTTCAGACGGAGGGGCGGTGAGTGTTTTGACTGCTGCTGCAGTGTTCAGCGTCCGCACCTCGACTGTGTTTGCATTGGTCAGAACGGCAATTGTCGTCCCACTTGCCAAAAACTCAACTCGATAGACCGCTTCGTTGGCACGATAGAGCAGACTCCGTGCAGACAAATCCCAGATTTCGTAGCCGGGGTTCTCGCCGCCGCCACGCAGTGCCATTTTGGTTCCGTCGGAGCTGAACTGAATGTTCGTAATGGTCTGGAGCGTGGTCTGTAGGGTTGCGGGCGTTCCGAAACTGTCGGTGCGCCAGAGTTGCACCCCGTCTACGCCACCGACCACCAAATACGTGCCATCGGGGCTGCATGCGACCGACAACGGCACACCGGTAATCCCGCCGAGCGGTTGTGGCGTCGTCGATTGCGGGGTATAGAGATTCACTCCATTTGCACCATCAATCAACGCAAATTGGTCACTGCCCATGAACGCAAACGACTGGGCACCCGACATCGTACCAGACAAGAATGTGCTTTGGTTCTTGTTTGTCGTGTGCAGTCGTACCAATCCATTGAACCCAGAGATGGCAAGGACTTCTGCACCCGTCTGATTGTCTGCTTTGGGTGCATAGGTCAGCGCGAGAGGAATGCCGGTTCCGACACGGAGGGTGGTGATTTTTTGGGTGGTCATATCCCAGACCAGCAACTTGCCTTCTTGGTCGCTCGCGCTGACGAGACGATTGCCATTTGGCTCGAGCGAGATCCCAAAGATACCCAACGCGTGTTCGTTATACTGTGCTGTTTGGGTGCCGGTGCGCATATCCCACACCGTCAACAACCCATCGAGCCCAGAACTGTAGAGGATTGTCTGATCACTGTTGAGTGCAAGGCCGCGTATGGTAATCCAGCCGGTGTGGGCCGTCAGTGTGCGGATGATGCTGCCGGACTGTGCATCGAGGATCCGTACGCTGCCGTCGGTGGCACCTACGATGAGTTGTGTGTCGTCTTTGGTCCACAGCAGTGCTGTTGCCCAAAACCGTGAGCCATCGGGAGTGGCACTATTGGTGGCAGTCTGGTACGAAAAGTCTTGGATTTGTTGGCCTGATGTCAAATCCCAACGTCGTACCGTGCCGTCTCGCGCAGCGCTCGCTAATTCAGTACCATTCGCTGACCACACCAAACCACCTATCAGGTCGGTGTGGCCGGTGAGTGTTTGGATGGTGCGCTTTGTGGTGAGATCCCAAATGCGAATGCTGAGGTCGGTGCTACCCGAAGCCAATAATTTGCCGTCAGGACTAAACACCACATTGCGGATCCACCCTTCGTGGCCACGAAGGGTATACACCTCGGCGCCCTGTTTGGTGTCATAGACATGGATTATCGAATCATTGCTCGCCCCACTTGCCAGAAATCGACTGTCCGGCGACCAACTCAGGGTCGTGATGTCACCTACATGCCCGTCAAATCGTTGCATGACAGTCAGTTGGGTAGCCTCGTGGAGTGAAACAGTATTGCCGGTGGCGACTGCCAAGAGCTCACCATCTGGTGCCCATGCTACTGGGCCAAAGGTGGTATTGGTAATCACTCCAGTTGCAGCCAAACGCGCTGCATTTGCAGCAGTAATGGGTTGGTTGCTCGCTTGGATGGATTGTTGTGGCGTCGGAGTCGCCGCTACGATAGCCTTGCTGACGCTGGGCAGGGCCGTTGGACTCGTAGCAGCGGAATTAAAAGAACGAAACAATTCCCCGTCATACAACGAACGGAGTGGGCTCCCTGGCAGTACCAAGAGCAACACGACGCACAGCATAATGGCAACGACCGTCAGCGTTGCTGCCAACGCGACGACACAGCCGAGTCGCAGACTAGGTGTCGATGTGGGAGGAGTTGTGACGCTGGTAGGTATCGGGACATTACCAGGGATCATGTTTGCAGAGGAGCTTTGTTCGCCATTGGGCGTACCAAAACTAGCAGGGAGTGATTGCTCGATCGAAGGGGCACTTGCCCCGAGAATGGCCATGGTTTGCAGTGCTGCCAGCATTTCTGAGGCGTGCTGATAGCGGTTTGCTGGCTTATCTTGCATGCCACGTGTCAATACAGCTTCCCACATGTCACTGATGGTAGGAACAATAGACCGCGGCGATACGTAGCGCACACCGAGTGCGAGTTGTTCGCTGGTCAGTGGTGCGACCCCCGTTGATGCATGGTATGCAATTGCACAGACGGCATACACGTCGGTCGCAGGCGTTGCATCTGCGGTGCCAGCCAGTTCAGGTGCACGATACGGCGATGCATTGCGTGCGAGGGTGCGCATGGTCACAAACGGCAATACCAGCCAGCTGCCGTCGTCTGATACCAAAATGTCTGCCAATGTGGGTACACGCATAAATGCCGGCGTAGGCATTGCATGCAGTGACGTCAAGACTGTCAGGAGCCCAGTGATTTGACCAATGACTTCGGCCTCACTCATCGGGCCGTTCCGCATACGCAGGGTTTGGCTGAGGGTGTGCGCGTTCGGTGCCAGAGCAACTGCGGCAAACCCGTTTTCGTCGCTGTAGGTGTCAGTCAGGGCGCACAAACCGGGGATGATGCGACCCTGTAATGCATTGGCTGCAGCAGTCAGCGCGTCTTGTTCTGCCGGACTGAGGGAAGACCATTCTGCGACATAGACCAGGGCAGCAGTTTGTTCGTCTCGGCAACACGAGACAACTACCCCTGCAGTGTCGTCGACCGTGTAAATCACACGGTATCTTCCGTGGATGATGCGTTCAGGAAGGGTCATGGAGATCCTCTCTCGGACAATTACAAAAGTACAGGAGCGGTGATGGTACCAGCCTGTTCGGCCGCAACGACGCGATCAACCACTCGCCGCGCACTCCTGATGGACCCTTCGATTGATGCCATGAATTCTTGCTGGGTGTAATCACCCGTCAAAAAGAAATTCGGAATAGGTGTTGCCTGATCGGGTCGATAGCGTTCGACACCAGGGCGAGCAGCGTAGACCGAATTGGGGATGCGTACAACGTGCGATTTGATTAACGTCGCGCCGATTGCTTCGGGGTGCAAGCCGGTGAACTCATTGATCACCAACGCCAGGATTTCTTCGTCGCTCATGGGGAATAGTTTTTCGGCAGGTGCGACGACTAATTCGATAATCGATCCTGCGCCCTTGTGATAATCAGGCGATACGGTAGCCAGGTCTGCATACACGCTGATGTGCGTCCCAGCGCTGAAAATGAGGTTATCAATGTTGGTCACGACTCGGTCATAGTACAGTTGTACGGTAATCACTGGAATCCCACGCAAATGCTTGAGATTGTCAAGGACCGGATGCTCACGCATGCTGTCGCTCATCACTTTGCGCAAGCTGTGCACCGGCATTGCCGATATATATGCATCTGCAGTCAGTATCTGCCCATCGGCCAATTGGATGCCCGTCACGTGGTTACTGGCACTATCGTGCAGGATGGTATCGACTTTGGCATCGAAGCGAATGTCGACGCCACGGTCACGCAGTTGTTGCATCAACGGCACCCAGAGTCGTTCGTGCGGGGACCCTTTGACCAGTCCCATTTTGGGAGCGTCTGTTTCTTTGGCGAAATGCAACAGTGCAGTCAGCACCAGTTTTGCCGATACCTGATCAGCTTTCTGGAAGTTCAACGCCAGTGCCATAGCATCCATAACTTTGTCGATGGTGCTTTGACCCATGCCGTTTGCGAGATGCCAATCGCGATAGGTGATGTCTGCCTGTGCGTCGATGTATGCTTGTGATCCGAAAATGGGCTTCATCAAGCCGCGGCCCATGGCGAGTTTTTCAGAAAACGTCATGAGTTTGCTTTTGGCAACACCAAACAGACCATTCAGCGGGGCCGGCAATCCTTGGACAAATTCGATGGACGCATAACCGCCGCCGGGTTGCGCAAACGTCATCTCGGCGGGCTTCCAGTCGAAGCTGTCTTCGAGACCGACTTCGCCGAGGAAGCCGAGCAGATTGTGATACGCACCAAAGAACACATGCAGGCCACTCTCGACCCAATCGCCATCGGGGTCTTGCCATGCAGATACCTTGCCGCCAGGCACGAAACGTTTCTCGAGCAATGTGACCTGATGGCCCATTTTCGAAAGCCAATGTGCACTTGCGAACCCGGCTGGACCTGCACCTGCGATGATGACCCGCATATATCTCACCTTAGTTCTAGCTAAAAAACGCAACTATAAAGGATACGCCTTGCCGGGGCGAAAAGATTTATGAAACTGCGCTGAGCAACACTTTGTCGATGCGCAGTCCATCCATGTCGATGACTTCGAGCTTCCACCCGTGTGCAACAACGTGCTCGCCTGCAGTAGGGATGTGGCCAAGGAGGCTGAGAATGTAGCCTGCAATGGTGTCGAATTGAGCGTTTTCGTTGCTGTGAACAACCAACTCGGTACGTGCCACGACATCATCGATAGGAGTAGTGCCGTCAATGAGAAAGGTGCCGTCTTCGCGCCGAACGATGTGTGGGGATTCAGCATCATCATGCTCGTCGGCGATGTCACCCACGATTTCTTCGAGCACGTCTTCGAGGGTGATTATACCTTCGACGGTACCGAGTTCACCCACCACCACCGCGAGATGTTGTTGGGTCTTTTTGAATAACGCGAGGGTATCGCCTGCTCGGCTCTGTTCGGGGACAAACAACGGGGGACGCATAGCAGAACGCACGAGATTGCGCGTCTCATTGCTCCGCACCAGGCGCAAGATGTCTCGTGCGTGGACGACACCGACAACATGGTCGAGGTCTTTTTCGTAGACGGGCGCGCGAGAAAATCCGCTTTCGAGCAAATCATCGACGACTGATTCGATGGATGCGTCGGCATCGAGACTATAGACATCGGTCCGGGGAGTCATGACCTGACGGACCGTCATATCACCGAGGCTGAAGACGTTTTCAAAGATTTCTCGCTCATGCGCGTCGAGCGCACCCCCTTCGGCACCTTCGCGCACCAGCTGGCGGATGTCTTCTTCGGTGACGGCGGCGCTGTTATTGGCGTTCTGGCCAAAGAGGCGTAGGAGGAGTTCTGTCGAGGCAGTCAATAACCACACCAGTGGCCGCGAAATCGCCGCGACGATGTTCATCGGGGCTGCCATGCGGATGGCGATGGATTCGGCATGCATCATCGCGAGTCGTTTGGGAACAAGCTCAGAGATCACAAGCGAGAAGAATGTTAACAAAATGACCACACCGGTCAGTGCGACCACGCCGGCATATGGTCCGATGTACGGGACCGGTTCGAGCAGGGGTGTGATTTTGTCTGCAATACTCGCGCCACCGTACACGCCGGTCAGGGTGCTTATGAGGGTAATGCCAATTTGGACTGTCGACAGAAGTCTATTTGGGTCGTCTTGAAGGGCAAGTGCGACTTCAGCCCCCGAAACGCCGTCGTCAGCTTTCTGTTGGAGCCGCCCCCTGCGTGCCGATACCATTGCCAGTTCGGTGCCCGAAAAAACGCCGTTGGCAAGCAACAACACCATGATTAGAATGAGTTCACTACTCATCACGCGACCTCTCCAAAACAATTCTTCTCATACTATCAGGAATTCATGAGAAATTCATTATTCTAGCGACTGCTTGCAACAAAAAACACGCACAGGTTGCCCCGTGCGTGTCATCGTCTCAATCGGTTTAGGGTTCGTAGGTTTTGCCTGATGCCGCAGGAGGACGTGCACGGCCGATCACCCCGGCGAGGACAACCACGGTGATGACATACGGCAACATTTGTACAAATTGTGATGGCAGTGCAAAATCAAACCCTTGGATTTTGATTTGTAATGCGTCGGCGGCACTGAAGAGTAACGCGCCCGCGAGTGCTCCAAACGGTGTCCAATTGCCAAATATCATGGCTGCCAAGGCGATGAACCCGCGACCATTGGTCATCACATCATCGAAGTTGTAACTCGCCTCAATCGAAAACCAAGCCCCCGCTATCCCCGCTAAGAATCCCGAGATCCAGACATTCATGTAGCGCATGCGATTGACATTGACACCCATGGTGTCTGCCGCACGGGGGTGTTCTCCAATGGCACGGGTGCGTAAGCCCCAGGCTGTGCGAAACAACATATAACTCGTCACTGGGACCAGAATGAGCATCAGGTACGTTATCGGGCGGTGTTGAAAGAACATCGGACCCAACACGGGGATTTGTGACAACAACGGGATATCGATTTGTGGCAGTGCAGCCCCTGCATACACCGTGGTTTGGAGCGGCAAGATGACACTGGTCCGCAGGTAACCGGTGACGCCGACGGCCAGAATATTGATGACCGTTCCCGAGATAATCTGGTCGGTCTTGTAATGGAGCGAAAGGACCGCATGAATCATCACAATGCCGCTGCCGGCGATCATTGCTGCCAGCAACCCGATGACAGCGCTGCCCGTGAGTAACGAAACAATGTAGGCAACGCACGCCGAAAACAGCATTGTGCCTTCGATGGCGATATTGACCACCCCAGAGCGTTCACACAGAATCCCGGCCAATGCACCCAAGGCGATGGGGGTGGCCAAGCGAATCATGCGACCCAACATATCGACAATGTCGGTGCGATCATTGACAATCGCTGTCAACAGAATGCTCAAAATCGTCACGCCGATAACTGCACCCATGTATGTCGGGGCAAGGTCGATGCGTTGGCGGACCATCATCGCAAGTGCAGCCACCACAAGCGCAGTGGCCATCACCCAAATGCTAATCGCCGTAGGGAGCACGATGTCGATGAGGGGTGCATCACCCGGCGCACCGAGTGCGTACGGGATGCGCAGCGTCGAGGTTGCCCCAGCGGGTACCGATTGTTGGACCAAAAACACGAGTGCGATTGCGGTCAGGATACCGATGATGCCGATGACGCGTTCGCGGGTAAAAAATGTGTTCATCTCAAGCGCTCCTATCGGCCCCAGCCACGCGTCAATTTGATGTTGCTCGATTTTGCGGTGCGAATGCGGTATATCTGACGCACAATCTGATCGGCCGCGACAAACGCGATGACCAGTGCTTGGACGATGTTGATGAGATTAATGGAAATCCCCGAATTGAGCTGCATTAAGCCTGCGCCGTTGCGCAACGCTCCCCAAAAAATCGCCGCGGGGATGACACCGAGCGGATTACTGGCTGCGAGCAATGCGATGGCGATACTATCGAAGCCATACCCTGCAGAAAACGATGCTTTGAGATTGTGTTCGAGCGCGAGGACTTGGATCGCACCTGCCATCCCGGCCAGGAGCCCGCTGAAGGCCATGGTCGTGACCAACGAGCGGCCGACGTTCATGCCGGAGTAATCTGCGGCATCGGGGTTTGCCCCGACCGTGCGGATTTCGAAGCCGATGATGGTCCGATTGAGCAGCCAGTTGGTCAAAAACACCATACCAATGCCAATCAGAAAGCCAATATGCAGGCGGTAGTCAGGGCCGAACAAAAACGGTAGTTCCGCACCGGGAGCAATGAATGGGGTACGCTGGGCGGAAGACTCAGGGTCACTGAAGGGAACTTTGATGAGGTAATCTGTTGCTCTGATGGCGATGTAGTTGAACATGATGGTGGTGATGACCTCGTGGGCGCCGGTGCGTGCCCGCAACCAGCCTGGGATAGCACCCCACACCGCGCCACCGAGGGCGCCGGCGGCAAAAGCCACCAGGGCATGCAGACCGAACGGGAGATCGACAAAGGCCCCAACAATGGCTGCACACATCGAACCGACCGCTATTTGTCCTTCGACACCGATGTTGAAGAGCCCACCGCGAAAGCCAACAAGCACGGCGAGTCCACCAAAGATGTACGGGGTGGCTTCGACGAGTGTGTATGCAATCGACCGCGGCGTGCCGATTGCCCCCATGAAGAGCCCACCGTATGCAGCAAGGACATCAGCACCAGTCGCCACAATAATGACAGCGCCGATGGCGAGTGCGGTAAATATAGCCAGAGATGGAACCAACAATGGGGTCAGCATGGTCTGCCAAGAACGTGGCGTTTGAGGGGTAGTAGGTGTCATGCGGGTACCTCTTGTGTCGCCGTGACGCCTGCCATCAGCAACCCTATGGTGTTGCGGTGTGCGTCAGCGCTCGGGATGTCGGCGATGATGCGACCATGGAACATGACCAAGATGCGATCGGCCAACGAAAGGATTTCGTCGAGTTCTGCCGATACGAGCAAAACTGCACTGCCGCTATTGCGCTGTGCCACGATCTGGGTGTGAATGAATTCAATGGACCCGACATCGAGGCCGCGGGTGGGTTGTGCGGCGACAAGGAGCTTGAGCGGCCGCGCGAGTTCACGCGCGACGACGACTTTTTGCTGGTTACCGCCCGACAGGGTCGAAGCGAGGGCTTCGATACTGGGCGTTCGCACATCGAAGTTGCGTACCAGGGTGGTCGCTTGGGCATCAATGGCGTCTTTGTTGATGACATAATTGTGCGAAAACGGCTCGAGGTCATAGGTAGACAGGACCATGTTGTCTGCGATCGAATAACTCAACACCAACCCATGGTGATGACGATCTTCGGGGATGTGGCCCATACCTGCAGATATTGCGACGTTGGTGCCGCGTCCACTGAGTTCTTCGTTGTGGAGGGTAATGGTACCGGAGCGTGGGATGGTCAGGCCGGTGATTGCTTCGACGAGTTCGGTTTGTCCGTTCCCTTGGACACCAGCTATCCCGACGATTTCACCTGCGCGCACCGAAAAAGACACATGGTCGACTGCGACGTTCCCACGATCATCGGAAACCGTCAGGTCAGTGACCGCGAGCATGATTGCACCTGGCGTTGCGGGTGTTTTGTTGATATGCAAGACGACATCACGGCCCACCATCATGCCCGCAAGCGTCGCTTCGGTGGCTTGTGACGGCGTCGTAGAACCGACGAGTTTGCCGCGTCGGAGCACACTGATGCGGTCTGCCAAGGCAATCACTTCACGGAGCTTGTGACTGATGAAGATAATGGATTTGCCCTGTTCCTTGAGACGACGGATGACCACAAATAAATCGTCCGCTTCTTGGGGCGTGAGCACCGCAGTCGGTTCGTCGAGGATCAGGATGTCTGCACCACGATAGAGGGCTTTGACAATTTCGACCCGCTGTTGCACTCCGACTGGGAGGTCTTGGACGAGGGTGTGCACCGGGATGTCGAGCCCATATGTTTTGGCCAATGCAGCAATATCGGTACCAGCTTTGACAAGGTCAAGCGTCCCGTTTTTGGTTACTTCATTGCCGAGGATGATGTTTTCGGTCACGGTCAGCGTCGGCACGAGCATGAAGTGTTGATGAACCATGCCTAACCCACGGCGAATGGCGTCGTTTGCGCCATTCAGTTGTACGACACTCCCGTTGAGCAGTATTTCACCGTCGTCGGGGCGGTACATCCCATAGAGCATATTCATCAAGGTCGATTTGCCGGCACCGTTTTCGCCGAGGAATGCGTGGATTTCGCCGGGTTCGAGGGTGAAACTCACTGCGTCGTTTGCCACAATCTCGGGGAACCGTTTGGTCAGATTGCGTACTTCGAGTACTGGTGTCATAGACAACTCCATTGATGCCGATGTGGCTAGCATACCACACAGCTCGCACTTCTTTGGAAAAAGAAACACCCAGTTGCGAATCAACACGATTCGCAACTGGGTGGGCGTACGTCGCTTATGGGGTCGGGTAGCCAGTAGGTACGCGGGTTGCCGTTGGCGGTAACGGGTATGCTACTGTCGCAGTCGGTGTAAAGGCCGCAATCGCGGTAATGGTCCGTGCTACAGCGGTTTGGGTCTGGGCGACCATTAATCGTGTGGCGGTCAGAGTTTGGGCATAGAACGTCGGGCTACGACGTGCCAACATGGTCCTGGTTGTGTAGAGCGGGGTGCGGGTTGAGGTATTGGTTCGTGTCGGGCTACGGAACGGCGTGCTGGTGGGCAATGTCGGCGTGAGAGTAATTGTCTCAGTGCGGGTGGCCGTATGCGTGCGACTATTGGTTGGCGTTGGGGTGAGGGTTCGGGTCGCGGTAAATGGGGTAATCCCGGGCATCGTTGGTGTTTGTGTATTGGGGAGCGGCGTGCGCGTTGCCACTGCCGTACCCGTTACTGATGCGGTTCGTGTGATGGTCATCGTGGCGCTGGGTACTGCGGTCGTACATGCAGACGATGTGCGCCACGCATCGATGAGGAGTTCGTTGATACTGAGTTGGCCGTACCTTTCCTCATGCTGCACGCGGATATAGCGACCCTTGATCCCCTGGGGGAAACTGACGGTGTATGATGCATCGCTGTGTGATCCGGGAATGCCGCATCCAATTGTGTCGTTGCACTTGATGTACTTCCACGCAATCGCCTGCGACTTCATCCATTCGATTTCGCCCGACGCCCCAAAATCCACATCACTAATCAGCACAATTGCATCGCTCAGATTGGTTCGGAGCGTTGGGTCGGTCAAATCGAACAATATGATGTTTGCGATTTCGTATTGCTGGCCAAGATCAATCTTCCACCATGCGTTCATATTCGCATTGGTAATTGCAACACCTGAGGTATATCCCTCATCGTTCGGGAGCGTGTCGGTTGTAATCCCATCGATAGCACGATCTGCGGTGTACGCGCCCCACTGGTCCGAAATCTGAGCAACCGACATGCCGGTCAGAGGCAGATTGGTTGCTCCATCGTAGGTTTGTGGGCAAGCGGTAGGAGTCGGTGTCGCGTAGGTTGTCCGTGATGTTGCATTCATGATACGTACCACTTCGTGCGTATCGAGTGCTTTGTCGTAGAGCATCACATCGTCAACGAGCCCCATATACGCATCGCTGGAGGTACCATCTGACCCGGTTGTCGAACCGATGGTGATTGGCCCCAAGATGGTTTTGGCCGGGACCGTCTGTGAGCCTCTGAGAATACCATCGGTATAGAACGAGAGGGTGGTAGTCGCATCGTCATAACTACACAGGTAATGATGCCACAGGCTGTCTTCGCTCGATGTCACAAACGAAAGTCGTTGTGTTAGTTCTTGGTTTGCTGGATTGGGAACCCATGCACAGCTCATCGTTGGATAACCGTCGTCATCGTAGCGTTGTTCGATAACCATCCCTGCACCTGACGCATCACGGCGCGCAATCATGGGAGTTCCGCCGCTGTACGCCACGATGTTCGTCCACATGCCCAGACTGAATCCATCGCTGGTGCGCTGGGCTGGAATGGTGAGCAGTGCTTCGCCGTTGAAGGCAGCATAGGTCCCGTTACGTGATTGATCATCGTTTTGAAAGAACGGACAGACCGACGTGGACCCGTCGATGCGGTTGTCACAGGAAACAGAACCCTTATTTGGTGAATCTGACTGCATCGTTGTCCGAATGAACACGTCGGCCGTGTACTCGGAAGGGGCGACCGGGGTGAGGTTTTGCATCTCTGCTGTGGTCAGTATCCGTTTGACGACAGAAATTTCACCAAGCTGACCGTCCAGACCTTCCATCGTATCGATGCGTCTGCCGATCGTGAGCGGCGCTGCAGGGATGGCCACTGGATTGAGAACAACATCTTGGCCGATGATGGATCCATCACGCCAGAGCGTCCGGATACGCGACACAGGGTCGAAACTGCATGCGTAGTCATGCCATGAGCGGTCGCGGTATGTGGTGGCGCTGACCAAGTCATCGCCATAAAAACTGCAATACGGCCGGTTTTCTTTGTCTACCCCGAGCACGAAGTAGCGTCGGACGGAACCAGCGCTACCCAGACTCAACATCACATCATGGCGGTCTGCGTTGGTGCGCTTGAGGCTTGCTCGGGCTGTGAATACAGAACCGGAAATATTGACATTGGTGTTCGAAAAGAGTTCATCGCCGTGTGCGTCGACAAAGGTCAGCGCGGGAAAGAGTCTGCCGTCTGGCGGCGCGTCTGGCCCGATGAGGTCAGCGACCGATGGGCAGTTGGCTGGATCTGGGCAACGGTACGTCGTTGCCGAACCACGACTGGCAAATGTCGTTGCTGAGACGATATTTGACATGCTGTACCAGGCGATTTGATTATCGGTGAATCCCGATATGCGTGAAACGTTGGTCATGGTGGGGAGTGCAACTGCAGTCACGGTTGGAACCCGTGTGACTGAGGGTTGTCCTGCGTTGCGCGGGGCGACTTGCAGGCCGAGTGCTCCCCCTCCGGTATGAATATCAGTGATGCGATAGGTACTATTGATGCCTGCCAGGGCATTCAAGTTTGGACGTGTGTAGTCGCCCCAGGCGAATGCAACTCCCGCGGCATTGAGCGCCAGGCTATGGCGTTCTCCTGCTGCGATTGCGATGATGTTTTGCGTTGCGAATGCTGGGATGTCTGTTTGATGGACATCATTGACATCCGCTCCCCAACTGACCAACCGACCATTTGCTTGGAGTGCCATGACGTGATAATCGCCTGCAGCGATTTCGATAATGGTGTTGAGGGCCGCTGGGATGTTTTGTACCCCTTCTTCGCTACTGTTTGCAAATACACGGATGGTGCCGTCAGCGCGCAGAATTGTAGCGAAATCCCGCCCGGCTGCGATGTGTTTGGTGTCAGTAAGCACAGGGAGCGTGAGGAGATTGGACCATACTCGTCCATCGAGTGTTTGAATAAGCATATGCGGGCCGCGTACCGAGATTTCGGCAACGTTGCTCAGGAATGAAGCTGGAATTTCGGAGGTGATATCAGTTGCTGGGGTGCTCACGCACGACACTTCGTCTCCACACCGCTGCCACGCTTTCACGGTGCGATTTTGGTAGAGCATGACCCCAACGGTGCCGAGCGCAACCGAGTGAACGCTACTCGTGTCCCAATCTTGCGGCGGTGCACCAGGGGTTGCGTCAGTCTGTGTCGTTGTCGACAACGTACCGGTGGCGTTGAGCACGACATCCATACCGGCAGAGAGTTCGACAGCACTCACGGGTAGGGTCGAACGTGTCGTTGCAGACCCATCGCGGATGATGATTGCCTGCTCTCCACTGGCAAGTCGTGGCGCTGCAGTCGGTAACACGGGCAGCGGCACCGCAGTCTCGGTCATTGCTGGGAGCGTCGGGGTTGGCACGGTACGCGCCCGTGCGAGCATTGCACTAAATGTCGCGCCGGCAGAAATCTGGAATGCGTTCGCATAGTCGCTTGGGAGGTTCAGCTGTTGATCTGCATTCAATCCCCATCCGAGAATTTCGCCATCTCGTGTGAGCGCAAGCAGATGAGACTCACCGACTGCAATGGATTGGACTGGCTGTGCGGGTGTAGCACCCTGGTTTTCGGCGGTGTCACCAATAACAATCACTTGTCCACTTCTGAGCATGAGGACAGATGTGTCTCCGCCTGCAGCAATATCAATGACATCAGTATACGCACCCACTTCAATTTGATTGACGTGATTGCGTCCCCATGCGATGACGGTGCCATTGCTCCGCAATGCAAGTGTGTGCCATGCGCCAGCGGCTATTTTGACGACAGCACTCATCGGTGGTTGGACGAGTTGCTCGAAGGTGTTATCGCCCCATGTCTGGACCGCACCGTTACTGAGCAGTGCGACAGAATGGCGCGCTCCTGCTGCAACTTGGATGATGCGCGACGTTTCGCCTGATGCGGTTGTTGTTGGGCTACGCGAAAGGGTCGGAGTTCTGCTTCGACTCGCGGTCAATGTGCGCGTCGATGTGAGTGTTTTGGTTGCTGTTTCGGTCGATACACCGGGGATTGCCGTATCGGTGATTGTCGGCGTTTCGGTATTCGTCGTCACAGGCGTCATGGTCGGGGTGGCAGATGGATTCCCTAGCGTCCATTCAGACGGGATGGACAACTGGCCAGCATCGTTGTTGCCCCAGCCGACGACGGCTCCATTTGCCCGCAATGCGAGTGTGTGGTTCGTGCCGGCAGCGAGTGCAACGATGCGAAAGGTGTCGGTTATTGCGCGGGCCTGTGACAGACTGGGTGGAACCGAAGACTGCCCATATTGATTGTCGCCCCAGGCCAGAACAGCACCATCGGTGCGCAACACACTGACGTGGCGCGCTCCGCTGACGACTTGAAAGAGTGTGTCCTCGGCAGCTGGGGGGATATTTGTGAAGCGTGGATCTGCACCCCAAATGGAAAGGTATCCCGCAGTTTGGTATTTGGGCGCAGTGCGGATTGGCAAGCGGAACGTCGTGTCGCGAGTAGGAACAGACGTCGGTGCGTCAGGCAGGGCAATCCCGAGTGCATAATTGTGACTCGGTGACCCAATCAGTGCATGGTACGCAACGGGGATGTTCGCTGGTATACGAGCACCGGTATTACTGTATGCGCGAGCCGGGCGATTCGCACGGCTCAGCAGCAGACCCCATTTGGTCTGGCTCAGCGACTGGAGTCGTTCCATGGATGGGATGACGAGGCATGGGCAACCGGCGGTCGATGCACTGATTTTGGTTGCGCTGTCGGTTGGATTGAGTGCAGCGACGCCGGGTCCAAACACCACGAGCTCGCCGTCACTCCGCAATGCGCCATACAAAGTCCCACTGGCATAGATGCGTTGGACGCTGCCTGAGACACGGGCGGGGATGACGATGGACTTACCCCATCGGTAGAGTGCTCCATCACTGCCGAGGGCAAATGAGCTATCAGAGCCTGCTGCAATGGAAACAATCGTTTTGCCGGTGAAGTCTGGTACAGCGGACCGCTGCGTGGGGTCTCCGTAGACAAAGACTTTGCCGTCGTTGCCCAACAGGACCGTGTGTTGATTACCCGTTGCCATTTGGGCGATGTTGGTCAAACGGCCGCCAACCGGTGCAGTACGAGCAGATGGCTGGCCCCATAGCACGACCGAACCATCGCTCTTGAGCGCAGCACTGTGGGCTGTTCCCACTGCAACCTGTACGACGCCGGTGAGGCGCGGGATGGTAAGCTCCCCATTGATGTTCGTACCCCAGCCAATAACCGCCCCTGCAGACGTAACGGCGAGTGCATGATGCGCGCCGAGTGCGAGATTGGTTATCCCACTATTGGCAACTGCTGGGATTGCATTGAGTTTGTACGGCGCAGGTGCTCCCCACCCAAAGACCGGTCCACTCTGGCCACGAACAGGGATTTCAGGCGTCGATAGACTGATTACCGGTGTGTTGGTGTTGGTCGGTGTATTGGTCGGGGTGTATGTGTATGTCGGTGTGTACGTCGCGGTAGGGGTATGGGTATAGGTGGATGTCGGAGTGTGTGTTGCAGTCGGAGTGTTTGTTGCCGTGTGGGTGGCAGTAGCCGTATCGGTGGGAAGCGGTGTGTTTGTCGGGTACGGCGTCCGTGTGTTGGTCGGCAGACCAAAGTTGAAATCTGTTGACGACGCCGCCACGTTGTTGACCAATACTGCTCCAGTGGAACTCATGTTTGACACAAGCGAACTACTCAGATTGATTACTCCGGCACTCGGCATTGCTACCGGTACTTGAATCTGACACGTGGTCAGAAAACTCAAACTGGCATTGGAAACGTTGATGTTGTTTGATCCTGTGTTTGCTGTAATACTCGCTCCGCTGCATGTCGAGCTGTGCGCACCACTGACTTTGAGCGGGGAAGGTAAGTTGAAGCGAAATTGAATCGCAGATGCGTTACTTGCGGAACTCGACCAATAATTGGAAAGCAATAACGTCAACGTTGTACTGCTGTAAACGAGTGCTTCGCCGAACTGTGCCTGCAAACTCAAGGATTGGAACGAGGTAATGGTCTGCAATGTACGGGAATACAAGCGCGACACGTTGGTCGTGGTGTGCGGAATCACAAACTGTGCGACGAGGCCGGTGTCGTGTGATGCTGCCGTTATGCCCGATGCAAACGCATCATTTGTCGCTGCAAGCGCGTTCGCAGACCCGTATGGACCTGCATAAATGTTTGATAATGTGCCTGCAACGCCTTCTCGGAAACCGAGAATTTTGCGTGCAGTCTCCTCGATCGAATACACCGTTTTGAATGGCAGATTGACCGACGCGCCGACACCAAGATCGAACCCCCCGGGCATTGTATCGCCACCTTTGGTGATGGTTATTGTTTGCGTCGGTGCCGATGCAGGAACGGTAACGGTGTATTTCTCGGTGAAAAATTGATTCGGAAAGATGTATGTTATCTCGCGTTCGATGTTGTAGGTGTAACCCCCAACGGTCGCAGTGTAATCGATAATCGCGTACCCACTGCCGGATCCTGACTCGGTCAGCGATGCAGAACCATTGATGACGCGAATAGTCTTGGACGTCCAGTCGATTCCTCGAGATCCCACATTGGTGCCGCCGATTTTGACGTTCAAACCTGTTGCTGAACACGCACCACTGAAATAGTTGACTGCGTTGGTGAACCAGACTTGTTCGCCGTTGCCATCGGCGCAGTGGAACACAAAGCGCATCCCGTCAGATCCGTCGGCTAATTGGCCTCCGGATGCATTGAACCACAGTCCGACCGCTGGCATCGCCAGTCTGCCGCTCCTGCCGTTCGCCAGTTGAGCACCGGTGGTCCCTGCGGGAGCAGCCGAGACTGGTGCTGGGCGTAGCAGGGTGGTCGCGCAGAGGGTCAGGACGAGCATGATGTGAGAAAAAAGTAATGATTTCTTCATAGCGGCGCTCCTTATTTCCCACTCGGGGTAGATGATGAGGTCGCACCGCTATCGACAAAAATCTGCGGGAGGAAGAGTCGATTGAATGGATGAACAGAGGTGTATAGCCCTGTGTACGTTCGTGAACCGGACGCATTACTCACGATCACCGTGTATCGGTACCGTCGCCCATGGACAAGCCCGCTAAAGCGGAACTGCAGCGCCACTGGTGCGATGCTCGCAGGCAGCGAACGGTTCTGTTGCCGGGTAGCACGTACTCCATTTGTGAGTGTGCGTGCGGTGCTCAATGCCACGGTGGTCGCGCCCGTACAGCAATTTGCATCGAGTGTGGTTTGTCCCCATACATAGATTTGCCCACTGCGTGTAACAGCCGCACTACTCTTTGCATTTGCAACAATGTAGAGGACGTCTACGGCTCCGACAGGTATGGTTGTTTGACCTGCTGCATTACTGCCCCAGGCAATAACCGTTCCATCGGCACGCAATGCAAGTGCATGGCTATCGCCTGCTGCAATTTGGATAACATCTGCGCGTGCGGCCGTTGGGACCGTGGCTTGACCGAGAGTGTTATCTCCCCATGCATGGACTTGGCCGTCGCTCCGCAATGCCATACTGAAGTTCAATCCAGCCGCGATTTGCGTCACATCGGTAAGCCCCGTCCGTACCGGTGTGGTAATTGGTACGGTTGGGTCCCCGGTAATGATGGCATTGTTCGCGTTCGATCCCCAGCCATAGACATCACCATTCGCCGTCAGTGCGAGTGAGTGGAAGGTGCCTGCGGCAACCGAAACAGCAGGTGCTCCCAATGCAATCGTTTCGTTCCCCAGTGCTGTGTAACTGGTGATGACGCCGGTCGTATTGAGTGTCAAGAGCCGCTGATTATCCGAGTCCCCGAGAGCAAATTGAACGATGTTGTTCAACGGTTCAGCGAGACCGATGGTGTCTGTGCCAAGGTCCCAGGTGGTCAATGTGCCGTTTGTGTCGAGTGCTGCAGCGACATGATCATTGAGTTCGAGCTGCGCAAACAACGTGTTTTGGAGCGTTGTCGTTATCGCAGTTTGACTTTGGGTGTCGGCTTGGCCGGCTGCATCCCAAACGATGAGGGTCGTGTCGGTAATGGGCGCTGTCGCTATCCCATCGATGTCGATGGAGGTTTGTATGGTGGTCGGTCCACTGCCCGTCGAAACATCTGCGGTGATTTCGAGCGCTGATCCTGAGCCACTGGCAGGGAGCTGGATGGAACTGAGTTCTGGGATACTCACCGCAGGGATAAGGACCGTGAACGCATCACTTGTTGTCTGGTTGCCTGCCACATCGATGGCGATGAACTGGATCTTGTAGGTGCCGGTACTGAGCGTTGCCGTGTCAAATGGCAGCTCCCACGATGCGGTACGAATGGCTTTGCCATGCAGGAATGAAAGGCGGTCAAGTTCCGTACTTTCATCCTCTACCACCGGTATCAACTCGGTTGCAACAAGACTCGTCGCGTCATAGATGTTCGCGGAGAGTGAACGGAGCGTTCCCCCTTCGTTGACTGTTCCATCAAACAAGATGGCGCTCGTCCCCTTGAGGATTGTGGTGGCCCGTTGCGTAACCATGAGACTTGGTGCACGGGTGTCGATCCGTAGCGTCAACGAACGTGTCGTGCTCGAGTTGCTTGATGCGTCAATGCCGCGAATGTTGAGCACGCGGAGTGCGTTATCAATGTTGGCAGTCTTTTGGAGTGTGTAGTTCCATGGTGTGTTGGTGCTCGTGAATGGTGCTGCCGGGATGAACGAAATAGCCCAATCAGCAACGGTGGATTGGATACTGTCGCCGACCTGGTCGCAGGCGATTAAGTTCCACACGCCATTGACGGGTTCCCCGATCAATGTGCTGAGCTGACCATCTGGATGGACGGAGATGGGGTCTGAGGCCATTTCGATTGTCCCTGTCAGTATGTCCGTGGTGGCAATGTGTTCATCGCCGAACACCGCACGCAGGTTGGTACCTGCTGAACGGCGGGACGTGAGTAGCGGGACAATCGTGCCGGAGGGTGACTGCAGCCACAGGTTGAGGGTCTCAACAGCTACGCTGGTTGCATTGACCGCGACACTCAGGCTGGCGATACGATCGGTACTGCCTGCACTCGTCTGTGAAATCTCCATGGTGTCGTATTCGCTGAAGTCTGTGGTTGCGCATGGTGCTGCGTTCACAATCTGATTTGGAGAAGCAGATGTGACAATTGGGGCAAGAGTCGACGGTGTGATGGTTGCGCTTGAAGCATCAGCACACGTACCGAGACTTTCGTCGCAGACGCGAACCGTTGCGGTGCTGAGCGTGTCAGTGATAAATCCATTGATGGCAATGGTGGTGCCGCCGACATATGCTGCATTCACCATAGCGTCTGTTTGCGCATCAAAATTGAACGACGGTGCCTGATCATCGACCGTCGAGCCATACCAGGCAGTCCAATCGCTCTGTTGGCCGTATGCATCACTTGCACGCAGACGATACGAGACATTCGTGACCCCGGCTGCGATGGTAACGGGACAAGTCCAGCGGCTGACAACTGCTGCACCACACTGGATTTGTGTTGGTGTTGTGCGTAGATTTGTCGTGTATTGCAACTCGACCAAGGGAATGGTAGACATGTCTTTGACCGAGCCTGTGAACCGGGTCGTTCCGCGCCGCACGCTCGTCTGGACATCGGGCGCAAATGTTGATGGTGCTTCTGTATCGATGGCGACAGCCGCGTTCAGCCACTCGAGCGTTCGGGCACGATTAATTGCAGTCGCAGTCGCATCGTCAGTTATGCGAACTTCAACCTTTGCGATGGTTGTTGTTTTGGTACGATCACTGCTTGACGACTGCGCCTTGTTGGGGTCGATGCTGCCGCGGAACGAGAGTGTCGAACTGGAGTTCGCAGCGATTGGATTGATTCTGATGAGGTGATAGTCACGCAGGGTTGGATCACTGATGCTGTGATAGTCATACGTCCCACCACCAATGATTGCCATTGGCGCAGCGCCGGTGCTGTTGCCTTCAGTCAACCAGATACCACCATATGTTTGGACAATTGCATACATGGTTCGTGACCGGGTGTTGGTCGGGTTCGACAGGCTGAGCGTGTAGGTGACCACGGAGCCGTCACCAACAACCGGCGATTGCTCGGTCAATAACCCACTAGATAGCTCATCCAAAAGAGCAGAACCCGTGCTGTTGGTTTGTGCGTACTCTTCGACACGTTTGCACCATCCATTGGTCGGCACAAGGGAACAGATTTGTGCTGTTTCTTCGATAATCTGCACGATTGCATCTGGTTCGGTGTTTGCATAGGAGTCGGCAATTGCACGCTGGTAACTCCCCCCTGGGGTGCTCCGCAGTGTCGCATTGATACGTGTCGTGTCTGGGCTGTTTACCGTGGTGTTTGGACAAACGCCACTGTTCAGGGAACTCCAGCCGTACCCGTTGATCATCGGAGTGATGGCAATCAAATCAGACCCTTGGTCGGTCCGAATCGGATTGGTACTCGGGAACGTAGCCCATGGCAAAAATCCTTGCGGTGCGGTCGCGTACGCAATCACTCCGAATGGATTACCGGTCGTGTATCCGATTTGTCCAAATGCAACGCGTAAATCGGTTTGTTTGATACCCAATTCATCCACGAATTGGTAAGTCGGTGCCGCTCCGTCATTCATCCAGCTGCGTGCAGTCTCGTCCCACCGCAGGATTTGCGCGACCGTACGATTTTGTACATGGATGACATAATCCGAACCTTGCGGGCTGTTTGCACGGACCCCTCGTTGACTCGCTACTAACCCCGTCTGGAAGGTGTTGATGTACGACGCAAGTGTCGATGATGATGCAATGGTGCGCGCTGCGGTATTCACTGGGAGGGTGATATACGATTCGCCCAACGCGACACTATCAGTGATTGTTTTTGTGTACGAGCTTGGCCGGTAGCTGCTGACCGTCCCGCCGACCTTGGTGTCGAGATAGACAAACAGGTCACCATCGTATTCCCAGTCTGCGCCTTGGTAATTCAAGCGGATTGCTTGCGTGTCCCAGGTCATGGCGAACCGTTGGATGTCGCGATTTGTGGCACGACGATCTTCGCCGAGTGTTGCACACCCATTGCCCAAAAATCCTCGATACACCGGCGCAGTCGATTCGACGACGGTATAGTCTGGGGTTAATGGGGTGTCTACGTATATCGATGGAAGTTGGGTTACTCCTTCGTTGCCTAACACGTCCCGAAGGCGCATGGCAAACGTCATTTTGCTTGCTTCACTCGTGTTGGTAATTGCGGTACTTCCGGCAGGCACGGAAAGCCCACTGACGGGAACAGTATTTGTGTATTGGCGTGTCCCGCTGATTGTTTGTACCGTGTATTCGACCTGATTCAGCACGATGTTCGAGATGTCGGTGATACGCGACCATGCGACAGCGAGATCAGTCGGTGGGTTGCTGGTGAGAACTTGCTCCGCAGCCAGTGACGTCGTTGCCCCAGCGATGTTGGCGTTCAACACGGGATTGAGAACGGTAGGCGGTGTCGAGTCAAACAGAATGGTGGTTGTCAGTTGCGTGGATCGCCCGGCACGATCGATAGCAGTCATCCGAATCGGTAATCCGGTTGCATCCGACGCACGTCGGTTATATGCAGTCCTGATGTCGGTGATTACACATCTGCAGGTTGTGTCGTACGTTCGTTGCGTCGACGAAAATGGGATGGGGGCGTTCGTTAAGGTGTTGATGATCTGGAGCTGCTCAAGTCCGACATCGTCGGTAATCACCATTTGGATGATAAACATGTCGTTGACGAATTGTGATGCGCCAATCACACTATCGATGATGCGTATGGAAGGCGCAGTTGTATCGACTGCTGTGTTCAGTACCGTGCTCTGTGTCGTGACGAGCTGCGTGTCAGTTAACTCTGCGGTCATTGTGTAGATACCGCTTGGCAATGCCAGCGTAACCATGGATTCGTAGGTGGTGAGTGTTGGAGAAACCGGTATCGTTTGCACAATCTGATTGTTTGCCTTCAGAACAATCGAGTTTATCCCCAGCGGTGCCTCTGCACTGAGATGGATAGTCTGATCTGTCGAGCCATACACATTTGACTGGTTCAGAATACGAATGCTCGACTGCAATGGCGGATTTTGGCCTAACACCAACGTGTTGGTGATGTTGGACGTTACCGTTGTGCAGTTGTTGCGCTGGTCGCATGCGGTCGTGTCTTGGCGGGTGTCGTTGACCTGCAAACCATAGAGCCGGTGGAGCGTCCCTTGCTTGGTCATTGCGATGAGTTTTTTTGTGTTCGACGCAAGGCCAACGGGAACGGTAGATGCAATGCGCGTGTCGCTCAACAGCCGCGCTGTTGCAGGTGCAGTATCGATAAGCGAAACGCGTTGATGCGTGGTGGGGTCGAGATTCGTGCTCAGCACGAGGATTTCGTTGTCGTGATATTGCTCGATGTCGTACATGCGATAAAACGCGAGCGTGTCAGTATCTATTGGTGTCGTGTGTTGGTATTCACTCCGTTGGATGATCGGAGCAACCAGCGTGGCTTCACCGTCTGCGATGCTTGTAATGACAGGGTAGACCCGTAGTGTGTTTGCGGTGCTTGGTTCGACGCTGCCCGTATAATCCTCGTCATCATCAATGACAAACAGATCGTTCGCATGGAAGAATACTTTATGTGGGTATCCTGGCGTTGCAATGCGATCGATTGCTGTTAATCCACCGCTTTCGCCGATTCGATACAGGACGATTCCTGATTCACCAGCTGCAGTAGCGACGATATCGGCCGAGACCGCCAAGTCATACATGCCCCCCGTCGTGATACTAGTTATTGCACCACGTATCGGAGCGCGGGTATCGGTCACGTTTATCGTCGTGATATTTTGCGGAGTTGCAGAGTCCATCAAGATGACAAATGCATCGCCCGCTGTGTTGGTCGATACACCCATGGCGGTGTAGGCTATTCCTGCCGGCAAATCGAGTTGCAGCAACCCGACAACCGTAGGGGCGAGCGGACTCGAAGCGATGTCGAGGATTGAAAGAAACGATTGTGTACCCGTCGTGCCGAGGACGTATGCGAGCGTCTTGTTACGGTTGACCGTAATCAGTTGGACGTTGCCACGCATCGGTATCGTCGATTGGATAAGTGGAAGACCGGCGCGGACATCAAGTACTGACAGCGAGTTCATGCCACCGAGATAGGCAAAGCGGGCTCCGTATGCCAACACTGATGTCGGCGATACGACTTGCGTAGTGGTTTGGATGAATTCGGGTCCTGCGGTAATCGGGCATGTTGCTTCGAGTTTTGTGGGGGTGCTATATGTCCCATCCAAAACACTCATGTGTTGCAAAAACCAGAGTGAGTTAGGGCGTTGCAGCGATTGCGTGTCTGCGTCACCACATGGCAGAGTAACCTGACTGATGTCGAGGTTGCGGTCATCAATGGTAACCGATAGCGTCTTGTCGCTGATAGTCTTTACGACTCGTGGAGCGAGTGTATCAACGTTTCCAGCCCAGAGTGGTTTTTCGCCTTGTGAGAGTTGCGAGTTGCCATTCGTGTCTTGGCTCATGCTCTGCAAGCTTGCACTGGCCTCGATTCCCACTGATTGGCTCTGCTTCCACACAAACCCATCGAGCTGTGGCTCGAGGGTGCTGGTGCGCCAGGCCATCGCACGGATCCGTGCCAAATCTTGGCTATTGAGTGCGCGACGGTAGACACGTACATCATCCACGACACCGACGAATCCATTGCCGACGACGACCCGTGGGAGGCGCACCGCAATGAACTCACCGATCGCCAGTGCGGCATTTGGATTGTCGGCAACGATGCGAATGGTGGATCCTTTTATACCTGGTGGGAGGTCAATCACTGCACGGTCAGACACCGTGCCGGAGTAATACGTGTACCAAACCGCTGATTGCTTGAGCGCAGCAATACTGCCATCGCCTGCGCTAGTCAGAGGTGTATCCATCACGAATACATAGAAATTCTGGAGTGGCAAGAGGGCAACACCACTGTTGCGCAGAATAAAGCGATCAAAGACAACCTGTGGTTCGGCGAGCCCAACGCGACTTGCTTGCCAGTATGGGTACGCTTCGGTTCGGGTGCGGGTATAGGTTGACACATTGCCGTCGAGTGCTGCTGTCGCTGGATACAAACCGCCGCTCGTGTCGTTGCTCGATTGCACACTTGTAGCAAACGCAAGTGTTTCTTCGGGATTGGTTGGGATACTTGGACCGCTGGCAGTTGTAGTGGCGCTTGCTTGGACGATGCCATCAACAATGAGTTTGACAATCGCCCCGTCGTTCGAGACGACGACGTTGCTTGCAACGGCGCTTGAAAGAGCGACGTTTGATTGCACATCAATGCCCGACATCTCAAATCGTGGTTTACCTGCGTTCGTAGAAAGTCTGTATTGGTACCCTTGATTTGTGCCTGTGACAATAGTAGCTGTCTGGTTGTTGGCAGTTGGCTTTACCCATGCCGACATGCTCCAGGCAGTATCTGGTGCCGCGAAGCTAATCCCGTTGGCGTCAATCACTTCGAGACGATCGGTTGCCGCAGTATTTAGTGCGGCCGTACCAACGGTCCCAATGACGGTGCGCAGGGCACCGCTACTGCGTACGACACCTGCATGGCCGAATGGAGATGCGTCGATAATCTGCGCACCCGCAACGATGTTGGCGTCATCCAGCGGTACATGCAATACGGTGCTGTAGCCAAAGCCATACGCGACCATGTTTGGTGTGGTGAGTGCTTGCGAGAAGACCGCAAGATCGTCGACCATGCCTCCGGTTGCAGCCTGGCTGATGCTCCCGCGATTGGTATATCCGGTTACCCCTGTCAGTGCTCCGATACCGAGAGTGGCACCGTTCCAATGACCAGGGACTGTCGTCTTGAGGATTTGGACACCGTCCACGTAGATGGTAACGTCTTCGCCGACAGTAGTCCCCACCGTGGTGAGCATGACGGTATGCCATGCATCGTCATCGATAGTGACGGCGGTGTCTGTAGTACGAACGTACGCAGCGTCTCGGTCATTGAGCACAAACCCTAGTTGCTGGAGTGTACGGTCGTATGTGACTTGGAACGCCAACGAATCTGACGTTGCGTCCGGTTGTAGCCACCAAAGCAGCCCAGACTGGGAATCTGCATTCAGCTTTATACGGGTTGCAATGGTCTTTTGGGTCGTCGCGGTCGTCGTGAGCACGTACCCACTTTGCACACCGTCAGTGGCAACAGCCGCAGTCAGTGCATTACTGCTGAAGCCAGGAGTAACTGCTGAACATGTACTGGTGTCAATGGTAAAGCCGGCAATACAACGTGAACTCCGTGTCCCATTCAAACTATCGACCATCGGCAGGCTCGTCTGGTTCATCGGTTGATAGAATTCTGCCAAATCGGCCAGACCATCAGTCTGGGTTACGGCGTCTTCTTCGATGGCAAGTCTGGTTTGATGCCGGGTCGCGGCACTGCCTACACTGACGCTCGGCCCGATGAGGTCACGTGGGCTGATGATTGTTGAAGACAGGATGAAGTCATCGAGGCTACCGCGGAAGAAATCTTCCCGTGCAGCAGTGAGTGCAGACGATTGCATTGCTCCCAACGTGATGTCGGCCATCACCGGTGTGTTGCCGGGTGTTCCAATCGGTTTGCTCACCGATGACGTGGTCGGCGCACTCTGCATGGCACGAAGGTCTGTGCCATACCAGAGGGTCATCGTTGGGACGGTCCCGTTGCGGAACTCGTTGTAAATAAACGTGTACCACGTATTCGCACGTAACGTACCTGGTGTTGCCACACTCGTTGTCCCACGTTGTGCGACTACCCGGTAGGAGGTACCGGCACGTTCTGCACGAAGCCTGAACCGCGGGTTACTCGCAATACCAGCGCTGACCAAGGTGCCATTGTTGGTTATCTTGGCGTTTATAACGATACTGAACGTTCCGGTTATTACCGTCGCACCGTTGGTGATGATGAGATGCTGCGATGGTGCGTCGATATTGAAACGCGCGACGCGTCGTGTGGTGTCGGTCGAATCTACCCCAATGATTGGACATGTCGCACAGCTGATGTTGTAGCGGTTATCGGCACGGTTGTCGAACGCTTTCGTGCCATCTGGAGCATTGAAATCGACGCGAATCCGCATCCCCTCGGCGAGCGGCGCACGTCCGTCGGTAAAGTCCGAAATGCGGCCAGACAGCTGTTCGTTGCCGACGAAATATTGGTTCGCATCATAGGGTGACGGGAACGCAACGGTGTCGCGTGGAGCACTACCGTCGACATGAATTGGGTTGCTTGCATCTGCAATGGTGATTTCGGTGCTTTGATTGCCTACGGCATCACGCGCAATCACCGCTAGCTGATAGTACCCCGAAGGGTTCCCAAAGGGCAACTCCATGCGAGCGCGCCATACACTTCCACGCTTTGTTGCGGGGATGGGCATGGTGTTGATGGTGCGACCGCTGTTGTCTTTTATGTTCACATATACCGCTGCCACACCGCTCCCGGGCATGCCGCCGGCATTGGTAAGGGCCGGGTCCGATGCTGCGATGTTGACCAATATGCTGTGATATGGGGCGTTTGCTTCACGGGTCGTGGTATAGGTCCCTGTAGGGCGGATCAACGAAACGCTGCCGCTACGTGGTGCCGTTGTATCGACGAGAATCATCGATTGACCGTATGCACGATTGTTGACAGCGTCATATGCATTAAAAATGATGCCGTACTTCCCTTCGACCGGTCTGCTCGGGGACTGCGAAACTTCGAACGTTGGACAATACGATTTGCCCGCGGCGGCGTCAGCACAAACCGGTGCTGCGATAGCCGCAGTCGTTGCGGATACAATCGCTCCGGTCGCACTGAGCGTACTGGTGATACCTGCAGTTACACGGCTGATGTATGAACTGCTGTCATTCGTTTCGACGATGAACTGTTGTGGGAGCCGTGATACATACTGGGGATTGGTGATCTTGATCGTCGGTACGTCAGCATCGATTGTTATCGAGCCGAGCTTCGCTTTTGCAAAGGACTGCGAAAACTGACTGCGTGCAATGCGGAATGCTTTGGGGTTCGGGATTTTGCTTGGGGTGAGGGTGATATCGTCAATCCCCCCACGGAACATCTCGTGGAAAGCCCCATTCAGTATTTTGCCGCCGATGCGGAACTTATATGCATTGTTTGCGCCCAATGAAGCGATATCACCACTGGTTGAAGAAACCATCGCGGCATCTTCGTTCCCGTTTTGATAGAGTGTTGCTTTCGACCCTGCTCCAGTAGAAAAGCTAAACGCAACATGATTCCATGCTGGTGCGAGTTTGTTGCTGGCAGTAAACGTCCGTGTTCCCAACGCAAAGCGTACTTTGCCATCGACAATCTGTACGCGCCATGAATCGGTGCCGGTTGCATTCCCGTAGGACAGAATCGTCTGCGTCCCGGTCAATTGTTCCGGCTTGATCATCAGCTGGAAGGTACCGCCGGCGGCAATATCTTGGGTGATGCCGAGACCATTTGACACGGTCATCAGCGTATTGCGGCCATTGAAGGTATCAGCAACGCCTGCCATACCACGGGTGTCGCCGACGGGGCATTGCGCACCGGTGATTTCTGGCAGATTGCAGCTTGCTGCGTACAGGTAGCGTTGAATGCCACTCCGTCCATAGGTACCATCAGGGAGTGCGACCGAATCGATTTGCTCCGTTTTGGTGATCCCGTTTGCGACGGTGATTTGTTCCGAATTCAGTGTCTCTTCGAAGCGCAAATTCCAGCTGGGTGATTGCTTGGTCAATGCCGTTGCAGCGCTGCCTGACGTGGTGGGGACAGACGAAATCGTGATGTCATCGAGTTCACCCACGAAGCCTTCACCGAATGTCAGAGCTGTTTGGGTCAATGAAGCGCCGCGGTAACTCGTCGTTTGCGCATTGCTCCGTGTCGTTGCGATGCCGTTCACCGAAATCATTTCGTTACCGTTCACCACCGACACCACCACATGTGACCAGGTGTTGATCGGAAGTGTTGCCACTGACACCAACGGTGTTGATGAGTAACACGTGTACCCAATATATACCCAAAGTTGCTGCCAACATTCCTTCGAACGCTCGAACGTAACTGCACCGTTTGCATTGATTCCCAGCCGCAGTGGCTGGAGTGATGACGTATTCCCAATCAGCCAGCTGTTGTGTGTTGTCGGTTTGACCCACAAGCCGACGGTGTACGACAGCGAATCAACGGGAGGTGACCATGACCACGGTATAGTCGTCCGCGGCATGAGGTACGACATCATCTGTGTCGTTTCGCTGGTTTTGGGAGCGAGGCTTTGTGTGCCATCGAAACGGAGTGCGGTCGCATCGCGGCCTGGCACTCCACTCATCGGGCAGGCAGAAAGGCAGGTCAGGGCGACCGCAGACGAAGTTGTTTCGCCAAATGTGGTACTCAAAGCTGGTTCGTCGAGTGCAAAGCGCAACTCATACACAGGCGATTCTGCAACGGTGGTGATTTGGCTCGGGGTGAGCGCTGCGGTGTGAATCTCGAAGTTCCGCATCAGACCATTGAGATTCGCTTCACCCGTGTTGGTTGCTCCAATGGTCACCTGCCGGACCCCGGTGAGGTTCGCAGTGCCGCTGGCAGTGGCATTCGCTACTTCGATGCCGTTGAAGTACATGGTGGTAGTGCGACCACTTTTCACATATGCAAGGTGATGCCACGTGTTTGCTGTGATGGTGCCTGTGGCTGATCCAAGCTGTTCGGACGAACCACCAAACGACATGAACATCCGATTGGATTTGACCCCGATTTTGAGTCGATTGAATGCACTGGTTACGTCCGCATTGTCGCCGACAATCAATGATTCGGCGGCTGGATTGTTGAATTTGAACCACCCCATCACGGTGAAATTCTTATCACCTTCAAAAATGGTTTTCGACGATGTTTGAGACATCCCAATGCGGCGTCCCGATACAAATTCGGTCCCGCCGTTGGATACAGTCGGGCAGGTCCCGTCTTGTTCACACGAGAAGAATTTCCCGTTGACAGCGACTTCTCGTACGTGGAGAAAATTCATTCCCTGCAACTGAATACGGACGTAGCGTGCTGCCGTTCCATCGGGGAAGGTGACCGTGCTGACCGGGGCACTCCCGTTACAACTCAAACTCGCCGTGTTACAAAACACACTACGCCATGCAACCGCATTTGCAGCGTTGCGATTGAGGTCACTCTCGCGCCCGAAACTCGTGTTGCCCAAAAATACAATGGCAGAATTCAATCGTTCTGAACAACAGTCTGTCCGATTAGACACCTGTATGGTATGGATTGGCTTGACACTGCCGAGGTCTATTTCGAGCCAGGGCTTGTTTTCAGGGAATATCCATACTAAGCCCGTATGTGTAATTGTTCCTACATTATTGTCGATTGCATGACTTGCGACGAAGCCTAAACCATAATACGTCGATTGTGTCGCAGTTGCCGATGCCGTATAGGAAGCGTTAAATCCATAGTTGGCCGAGGTGAACGGCAAACAGACGGCGGCAGTCATTGCACTACAGGTATCGGGCATGCGCTCGAAATTTGCATCGGGGACGATGATTTTGGGGCGGGCATCGACACTCACGTCCATCTGATCGGACACTGGCGGGCGATTCAATCCGACCGTCAAACGGCCGTTGAGGGCATACTGTGCAACAGCCAATATCGTTGCATCTGAAACAGCCGTGCGATACAGACGGAACGCATCGAGATTCATTGCACTCGCACCAAACGTCAACGGTTCTTGCCCCTTGAGCAATGCATCGCCAGTTCGCTGTGCACCCGAGGTTTCGCCCGTCGCAGTAATCAGCCGCAATGCCAGCGTGCCATTGCTGACCCGTGCTGCTATGACATACCAACTGCCGACCGCCATCCGGGCCGTCGTGGTTGCGCTGACACTCCCCATGGTCAGTGTGGGCACGCCGTTGTTCACCCAGAGTTTGAATTGGTTGCCACCACTCACCGCGGTCCCCGTCTGCGCGATGATCTGCGTCAGGGCTGCGATTTTTACTTTCGTGATGAGGGTGAAATCATGATTGGTCAACAACGTCGCAAAACCCGTCGGGTACTGCGCAGCCGATGTGAAGTTGTTCACCTCAGCGCCGCTCACCGAGACACTCTGCGTCTGACCATACGTGCTGTAGTCTGTGGTGCCGTCCGCAGCAACAAGGGGGAGACACGACATCAAGGCCGGATCTTCACAGGTGTTTGCGAGCATCCGCAGCTGTTGAGCTGATAGTGAACGGCTCTGAATCTGGATGTCGCGTAAGCTACCGGCAAACGAATTGGCTGCCGCGTCGCGCCCGATGCGCAGGCTGCCAAAGCTGCCTGGGTATGCAACTGGAGTGCTTTCGGAGGCAACCAATATTCCGTTCACATAAATGCTACGTTTTTGTTTTTCGAGCACAAAGGCAAGGTGCGCCCATGTGTTGAGTGGCAAGGCGTTTGGTGCACTAAGGGTCGAGCCACCGAGTGTAAAGATGGGTTTTTCGAGTGCGAGTGCAACCTGCAGCGGTGCGCCAGTGTTGGAACTCTGCACAATGGTGCGTGTGGCCGTTGACTGGCCTTCGGGACGGACCCACAGCGCTATCGACATGTCTTGGAAGCTAATGGTGTTGCCTACGGCTGGGGTAGTGCTGAGTGCAGTATTACTGGTGAAGCGCCAGCTTCCGTCGCTCGCGGTGTATTGTGGACATGCGACCGCGCTCGCGCAGGTCAAATGGCTTTCGTTGGCAGAGACATCGGTAAACGAAAACGGATAACTAGCGGGAACTTCGTCGAATTTGACACAAAGCTGATTATCCGCAAACACACAACTGTTGGTGTACACGGATTGACTAGTTGCGTTGTTGACTGATCCCGGTACGGCGAACGTGCCATCGAATGACGATGTCGCCGCTGCTGCCAAGCCCATGGCAATGGTTTTGTCGGTGCTGTATGCGTTTTTCTCTGATGTACCGGTTACCGTTGTCAATCCTTGCATGCTCCGCCCGAGCAGCTTATTGGTCGAGTTTACACTGTAGGTCACCCGATCGCCGGGACGGACCACGAAGTCGCTACTGTTCGGCAATGTGCCGTTTTTGAGCATCGCGACTTCGGTGGGACGCAATGCAATCTGATACACCGCGACATCATCGATGCCACCGACAAACTTTGGTACGTAATTGAGGGTGTACGAGCCGATGGTCAATTCGCTATCCGAAACGACAGTGTCACGCAGGATTGTGCCTACCTTCGTCCGGGTTGCTTCGACGCCATCGACATAGATGACCAATGCCGAATCGCCGTAGGTAACTGCCAAGTGTGACCAGCGGTTGATCGGCACAATAGGGGCGGAGGTAAAGTCTACAATGCCGTTTGTTGTTTCGAGCATGACACGAATAGCACCAGTTGCGGTGCGGAGAACTGCCACATGCCCGAATTGGTTAAACAGTGTCTGATAGGCGGCAACGGTCGGTTTGAGTGAGAGTGACAAGGTGAATTGGGTCGAAAAAAGTGACTGATTGCCTGTGCCTGCGCTCAGTCCTTGTGCGCCAGTAAATACCGAATGGGGGTTGCCTCGGCGCTCAGTTGCGTTGATTGCTGGGCATGTACCGATACAACGCAGGGTTGTTGCGGCACTGCCGTTGCCCACAAATGCGCCAGTGGCTTGGCGTTCAAAGCCGACTTGGATCAATGGTGCGAGCGCTTCACGCAGGCCTCCGTTGACCGCCAGGATTTCGCCGCTGTTTTTGGCGTAGGGACTCCAGCCGAGGACTTTCTCACGGAGGTCGATGATGCCGTCGTTATCCGCGTCGGCACTGTTGGGGTCCGACCCCGTCCAGGTCATACTGGGCACGCCATCGACGATTGCGTAGACAACATCCCAGCCACCAGTGACCACACCATTGCGCATGTGGACGACTTCTTCGCCATCCAACAATCCGTCACCGTCGGTGTCAGCTGCAACGGGGTCTGTTTTGAACTGCGCTTCTTGGGCGTCGGTCAAACCGTCATTGTCGGTGTCGGGGTTGCCGGCAAGGGTACCGATAGCTTTTTCACGATTGTCAGCCACACCATCTGCATCACTGTCATATGCGTTATCGCGGCTGCCCATCGTGACTTCGATGGCATTGCTGAGCCCATCGTTGTCTGCATCGATGAAGGTCGGGAAGGCCGGGACTGCATCGAGTGGTGACCAGGCAAACGTATATCCTTGTGCATCAGCACGCAACGCAATAAACTCTTCGAACGTTGCTGGGAAGATGTCGTATTTCGTTTTGGAGGTTTCATTGATGTTGATGTACTTCGGGTTGCCGGTGTGTGTCTCGATATAACAAATGGGGATAACGGCGATAAATATAAAGAGGAGAAAACAGGTCTGTTGCGGTACTTTGTAGGCCGTCGAAAGGTATAAATCCGGTTGGCTCACATTGATGCCGCTGCTATCAAACGGCGCATCATAGTTGATGGTGACGGATTTGCGATATTGGTACGTTTTTTCTCCGTCGACATAATATTCGCAACCCTCAACCGCCGAATCGCAGTAGCTGTTCGCAGTCCACTGCCCACGCTGGCTACCTGTCGAAATGCTGCCACTCATGTTGATTTGCGCCGGGTTGAGTGCATAGTTGAACGATGCGTCGCGGGTATCTTGACGATTCCATTGCCAAAACCATGGCAATGCCATCCATGTTGAGGGGAACGGCATGCGTTCAATGTAATCGGTTACCTTGATGCCGTTGGTCATGCTATTGCCAACCCTGAACCCCGCGGACGGGTTTTTGATTTGGGGGCTGACGCCATCAACCTTCATGTACCGTGACCAAGGATCATCTGGGTCCACCACAATATTCGAAGCATACGGCGTAAAGAAATTCGCCAGGATGCCTGTGATGCCGCCACACAGCCATTTGCCCGCAGTGCTTCGTTGTTCTTTTTCGCTCAACGTCGCACAGGCGATCGCTGCAAGCGCGTCCAAGACGGCGATGACCGCACCAATGATTTGACCGACCACCGGTATCGCCGTCAGCGCGAGGACAAACAGAATCGCAATGGTCTGACCAATCATGCCGGCGATAGCGTTGCCTTTTTGCCAACCGTACTCGGCATTGATTGCAGCGATAATCCCGACTGCCCAGGTGGCTGCAATTGCCAGCCCGATCATGACCGGGCCGAGGACTTTCATGAATTTCGCAGCGGTTCCTGCTTTGGCCGCGGTAGCCGCAACACTGGCGGCTTTGGTCATTGCGCCCGACAGACTGCCCGCTGCCTTCACTGCAGCAGATACTGCTTTAACTGCGTTGACCGTCTCGCGCACTGCCAAAACGAGATTCACACTGTTAATCAACAATGCTTGCATCTTCGGGCTTACAGTCCCGCTCGCGTCAAAGGTTGTTCCGAGGCTAAATGCTGCATTGAACGTCGCGATGGCGGCTACGAGAATGCTGGCTTTGCTCTTTAGGGAAATGTCCGCTAAGCCTGCAGTCACATCGGCTACTGCCTCCGTTAATGCAGGGATGACAGAGACGGCAACCTCGAAGCTATTTCCAATGTTGGTCGCAGAGTCTGACATTTTTGAAGCGCCGGCTACACTTGCCAGACGGAACTGCATAATCTGCTTATTGATGAATGGTGCATACGTGGTGTACGTGTTGGTGATTTCGTCACCCCACAACGTCTTTATGCCAGTGGTGAAGCGCGCTTTGGTGACACCGGCGAGGATTGCTGATATCTGCGATTTTTTGTAGCCCTTGGCCACTGGTGTACCAAACGATGTCAATGTTGCAAGCAGAAGGGTCTGGTTGAGGGTGTTCCACTCTTTTTCGGTCAGTGCTGTCGGGGTAGCGCCACGCACAAATTGCTGCTGCACGAGCGAAAGCTCGGTTGCAACATCTTCCGAATCAGTCACTGCCACCCATTGCCCACCTTTGACCCGATACATGAGTCCATTGGTCGTGCGTGATATGGTTTCGTCTTCATTCAAAAAGTCGAGTTTATTGTCACTGAACGACAACGAAACGTTACGTTCGGTGGTTTCGGTTGCGATAACCATACCCAAGCGACATTCGATGGTGGTTTTGGATTCGCATGCCGCTCGATACGTCGCTGCCTCTGCGCATGCATCGGCTTTCGTATTTTTGCGGCAGAGCGAGGCATTCAGAATTTTTGGTATTTCGGTCGTATTGACTGCCACCATGTGGAGCATGGTGTCGTATGTAAATGTAGATGCCCGAGTGGAACTTTTGTTGATGCCATAGGCAGTCGTGGCGACAGCAGCGGCTGTGTTGCGCGTGTTGTCAAACAAAACGGAGAGGGATTTGTCGGTATCGGTTCCGCTTATCTGGAGAAAAGGCAAGTCCACAAAGCTGTTTTTGACTACATTTGCCAATTGTGTAATTGCCAAGCGGCGTTTGCTGTCATCATTTACTTCGGCTTTTGTGACATCTTCGTAGACGAGTGTTGCTTTGGCACCGAGATTTTCCGTTGCCTGCATCCCGACGAGATTCCAATCACCATAGTAACTTTGCAGGAGGGAGCTAAACTCGACGCGTTCGGCATCGGTACACTCGACTTTGTCTGCCGGGCAACTGTCCTGAATCGAAGAGACGAGCCATTGCAACCGTACTTGGTGGTTCGTTGTCCAGGCTTGTGCGCCAGTCTGGTAGTACATTTTGGTTGAGTACGCGACAATCGATCCGCTGATGTCGTAATCGGGGTTGAGTGGACTGCTGATCGTTACTTCGTTTGTCTTGGAGTTGCCTTGTGTGTCACGGCTCCATCCTATGCTCAAGCCGTATGGGTTCGTCTTGCTCGTATCTACACACGAGTTTGCGTCTGCAGGGTTGAGCTTCACGATATTGGTCAAATCTGCAGGGCAAGCTTTGGTCGGCAGGTTGCCGTATTGACCAGAACTGACGGGGATACGAATTTCGAGCATTGCGGTGACTTTGATGTCGCCGTTGCTCGCAGTTGCGTCTGTTGCGTTAAACACCGTGCTTGAGGCAAATGTCGTTGTTTTGCCCCGTTGGATTTGGCCGTCTTTGTCTGCAGTCGGCCAATCGTAGATGGCATTGTTTGCATACAAGAGTGCATCTTTGGCAGGACGAATCTGTATGTCAACGGTAAGAGGTTTGGACGTTAAGGCGGTATTGAGGATTTTGAATCCGTACGGGTTCGCGTCTGTGTACGTGATCGCACTCGCATCGTTGGGCGAAAGGTCGGCTTGGTCTGGGACTTTATCACCGTCATTGTCAAAGCTCACAAAGTTCGGGACACCGTCTCCGTTGGTGTCCGTACAGCGTGCTGAGTTTGTGACAGTCTTTTCGACGCATTCTAGCCCGTCATAGAGTCCATCACCATTGGTGTCTGCGACCACCGGGTTGCTGTAGAACTTGTTCACCGAGCCAGGGTACTGAGTGAAAGACTTTACTTCGACGGTGTCGGTCAGGCCGTCGAGATCCGTATCTGCACTGTTGGGATTGGTTCCGAGCTGAATTTCTGCACTATCGCTCAAGGTATCTTTGTCTGCGTCGGAACTGAGCGGGTTGGTACCGAGTTGTACTTCATCGTAGTCCGTCAACCCATCGTTGTCGGTATCACTTTTGGTGGTGCTGGTTTGGCGTGCCTGTTCGTCAGTATCGGAGAGTCTGTCTGAATCAGTATCGACCTCACCGTTCGCTGCACGACTGGTGAAGTCCGCGCGACCATTTGGCAAAACTGCCGCAGTACTTTCGCCGACAGTTGCCGTTCCTGCCGAAGGCAACACGATACCGCCGAACTGCTGTACCGGGGCAACCAGGGGATTAAACACTTGTGGGGCTGCTGGTGTGGTGTTGCCGGATTGGGCCACTGCAATGGGGGTGGGGGCTTGTTGCGTCGCTGCAGATGCACGCGGCACTGTGCTAAATGGCTGGTAGATCAATACCCCGATAAAGACAAAGGTCAACGGCGCCATCAACCGCCGCCGAAATGCGATGACCACATAGCTCATCCCGGCTAACGCGAGCAACGCGCTCACCCGAAGGATCCAGAGCCCTACGGTTGGTACATCACTGCCTACCCATAGGCTGACCATGCGCAACGGATTGTTGAGCATCTTTTGCAGTGCCAAACCTGTCCGTGCATATGCAAAAAACGTTGTGTGGATTGCGGTACGACTCGCGCCTGTTTTTGTATCACCGGGGATAAGAATGTCCATGTGTAAGCTTTTGGGGAGACCGTCAGCATCTACTTCGAGGATGCCATCCCCGGTTGCTTTGCGGAACGTCGCAGATTGTGCAATTGCGTGCCATTCTTGGTTGTACGATACACCCCGTGCTGCATCAGCCTTGAGCAGCCGTGCAAAGTGGTCGACAAATGCGGCACCGTTGAAATCAAAGTT
>CAIPUQ010000289.1 GCA_903868295.1 uncultured Roseiflexaceae bacterium | reverse complement strand
TTGATGGCGCATATGGTGCGTCCAACTTCGATGCGTACCCGTTGTTGCGCAACAGCCGCGCCCCCGACATTTCGGTCGTCATTGTGCCGAGTAGCGCCGAACCAGGCGGGATGGGCGAACCACCGATTGGTCCCGTCGCAGGTGCGATAGCTAACGCGGTCTACCGCCTCACCAAGGTACGTCCGGACCAGCTCCCGATAACCATCAAACAGTCGTAACTCCTCGGCAATATTTCGTGCGGTGTATTTGCAAAGTCATGCACCGCACGCTATACTATTGTTGTGTGGGTCAGTAGCTCAATGGCAGAGCACTTGCCTTTTAAGCAATGAGTTGTAGGTTCGAATCCCACCTGACCCACCACACTTTATTTACGTCGCATATTGCGGCCTAGAACGACCCAGTGCATCCCCTAAGGGGGGGCCAAATGGAATTCAATATCTGCGTGTGTTTCTCTTGTTTGTGTTCTGTCTTTCTGTGTTTACTGACACATGATGGGCGGATTTTTTGTGTCTACAAAACACCGTGGCACAGACGTGCCGACGAGCACAGTGATTTCCCCTTCTTCCTCCAACTGAAACGTGGGTTATTGCCGAACAAGGCATTGCCATATGACTCCCACTCCGTTGCACATCGGCTGTCGCGTGCAACGATTGATTCCGGGGGGCATACACGATACAGAGGAGGGCTCAATGGACAATGTACCAGCGTCACCACCACACCCAGCCACGGATGAATTTTCGCCTGTAGGAACACTCCTATTCGTGATGATTATGCTCCTTGGATATGTTGTGTATTGGGGTTACATATGGTTCTTAGTCGTCATTGAACGTGGGGGGAACTACCATGCATATTGATCGACTCGAGCGCTATTGGATTATCGCCGTGGGCGTCGTGTTGGGCGCGTTTGGCGCTGCGATTGTCGCATCGGTGGTCGTCTTCGGCGTGCGCTTACCAAGCCCAGTAGGGCGTATCGACCCCGCAAAAATCAAAGAATCCGAGTTTGCCACCCCTGGCCTCACCCAAGACGGCGACCACGCATACACATTGCGCATCGTCGCCAAAATGTGGAAGTTTGATGTCGGCACCAAAGAACCACAACCGACAATCAAGATTCCCGCCGGTAGTCGTCTCAAAATCCTCGCCACCAGCCTTGATGTGACTCATGGGTTTTATGTCGAACAGCACGATGTCAATGTGATGCTGCTCCCAGGGCAGATATCACAAGTGGATGTGACGTTCAACAAACCAGGGGTCTTTCACATCATTTGTCACGAATACTGCGGTCCTGGACATCAAGCAATGGTCGCAAGTATTGAAGTGAATGAGGGCAACTAGCATGCAACAGACAAAAGCGTTGAATCGCACACCCGAACTCACGTTTCCCAAGGTAGGGTTTTTGACCTCCGAACAGTGGATCGTCGGGTCACATGTATTGACAGGCCTAATGGCACTGCTCTTCGGGATTTTTCTGGGACCGTTTCAGGTTTTCCGACGAGCCCCTGCACTCAAATGGGCAATACCAGTTTTTTCGTATTACTACCAGGCATTAACGGTACATGGGGTCATGAACGCCCTGTTCTTTACGACGTTCTTCATCGTCGGGTTTAGTTACTTCACTGTCATGCGTTCACTCAAGCGCAACATGTGGAGCACCAAGCTGGTTTGGGCAGCCTATGTCCTCATGCTCGTCGGTATGTTGCTCGTGGTGTATGCGCTGGTCACCAATCAGGCGAATGTGCTGTACACGTTTTATCCATCATTGATTGCCCACCCTGCCTTTTATCTCGGTCTGGTGTTGCTCGTGGTGGGGACATGGCTCGTCACCGCAAATCTCTTTCTGACCTATTCGCTCTGGCGCAGAGAAAACCTACAAGAACATCTGCCCCTCGCGGTGTTTGCAACATTGACAAATTTCGTCTTGTGGTGTGTCGCATCGCTCGGGGTCGCTATTGAAGTCTTGTTTATGCTGTTGCCACTATCGCTCGGACTCATTTCGCATACCGACCCTCAAGCCGGTCGAGCATTGTTTTGGTTTTTTGGGCACCCATTGGTCTACTTCTGGTTACTGCCCGCATACACCTCGTGGTATGCGATGTTGCCAAAGCAAGCAAACAGTCGCATCTTCTCTGATCCGTTAGCACGGGTGGCCTTCATCCTATTGATGATTTTTTCCATCCCAGTCGGAGTGCATCATATGTTCACTGATCCAGGGGTCAGTGCCGTGATGAAAGGCATCCAGACGGTATTCACCTTTGTGGTGGCCATACCGAGCTTGCTGACAGCGTTCAATGTCGGGGCCATGCTCGAACGCGCCGGCCGCAACCGAGGGGCAAAAGGCCTATTCGACTGGATGTGGAAGCAAGACTGGCGGAATCCCGTTATTGCGGCACAGATCTCCGCCATGATTTTGTTCATCACCGGTGGTATCTCAGGGATCATGAATGCCTCACTGACGCTCAACATCGCACTCCACAATACCTCGTGGATTCCCGCCCACTTTCATCAAACGCTCGGTGGTGCGGTCACGTTGACCTTCATGGGGATCTGCTATTGGTTAATTCCCATGATCCGTGGACGTGGCTTGTACAGTGTCAAAGTTGCCCTCTGGCAGGTGCACACCTGGTCGATCGGCATGATGATTTTTGGGTATACCTATGGTGCCGCAGGCCTGATCGGAGTACCACGACGCACCGACCTCGGCGCTGCACCATACATCAATGAGCTCGCAGTACCGTACTTGAATGCGTCGGTTATCGGCGGGGTTCTCTTGCTCATCAGCGGCATTCTGTTCTTTGTGAACATCTTGGGTACCCTGTTCTTATCCAAAACCCCATTGACCGAAGAAGCACCGATTGACACCTACGTCGAATCCAAATCCCCACTTTGGATGGAAAAATGGGGCCTCTGGTTGAGCATCGTGGCAATTCTCTGCGTCATCGCCTGGGCCCCGGTGTTCCTCGAAGTCGTCGACTTCACCAATGGCTTCCAGACGCCTGGATACAACCCTAACGGTGGCATTTACAAACCGTAACACAACCACACTGCGGAGGGATGGGGCATCCCTCCGCAAGGGAATCAGCATGTTCACATCACTTGCCAAACATGAGTTCGTCCTTCAGTTCGGCGGCGCACTATGTTGGGGATTATCCGTTTGTTGCCTCTTGTTTGCCTATGCATATACGCAAGACATCGCTGCAATCCTTGCATCACCAACACAGCTCTGGGAATTTGTGTGTGGCGTCCCGTTGCAACGCAATAGTACCATCCCGATACTGGTCGGCCTTGCGGGCGTTGGTGCGGGTTGCGGTACATTGCTGTTGTTTATTAGAGGCCGCGCAATCATGCCGCGTTAACATGGCTCACCGTTGCGTATGCTAGACTACAGGCGACGTCAGGTACGACGTCGCCTGTACTTTGGCAGATGTGGGTGAGGTCATCATGGCAGCAGACGGCAGTCGTTCCACCACAGTCACCCATGCAATGGAAGACTATCTCAAAACCATCTACGAGCTTTCCCAAGATCAAGCGCAGGTGACTACTTCACGGGTCGCCGAACGCATGAACGTGCGGCCGGCGTCGGCAACGGGCATGCTCAAAACACTTGCGGAGCTCCATTTGGTCACCCACACGCGCTATTACGGCGTCTCATTGACCCCTGCAGGGGAACGCGTGGCGCTCGAGATATTGCGGCATCATCGACTCATCGAACGGTATCTCGTCGAAGCATTGGGCTTTGGATGGGACGAAGTCCACGACGAAGCCGACCGACTCGAACACGTCATCTCTGAGAAATTTGAAGCGCGCATCGCGACGCTGCTCGGGCATCCGACAACCGACCCTCACGGAGCACCCATACCCGCCATGGACGGAACGATGCCTGTGCACAGTTCTATCAATCTCGCTGATGTCGCCATCGGCCACCCACACACCATTACCCGCGTCCGCGGTGACAAATATCCAGAACGCTTGAAATACCTCGAATCGCTCGGGCTCGTACCGGGCAAAGTGGTGATTGTCGAAACCGCAGCCCCTTTTGATGGACCACTGACGATATCCGTTGATCGGGCAACGGTTGTGCTCGACCGCCGCATGGCGGTCCTCATAGCGGTACAAGACAACGATGCACCCGCCCGTCCCTGATGCATTTGTCGCAACCATGCGCAATATCCACGGACAGCGCGGCGTCGACTGGTGCAGGCAGCTCCCCGCACATCTGACAACGCTTGCAGGTCAATGGGATCTCGTGCTTGGACCACACTTTCCGCTCAGCTACAACTACGTCTGTAGCGCAACCATCCGACACAGCGGGACTGCGGTCGTGCTCAAAACTGCCCCGCACAATCCCGAGTTTGCTACCGAAGTAGCCATGCTGCAGCACTACAACGGGCATGGGGCCGTCGACATCCATGCAGTGGATTACGCCAACAGCGCTTTTCTCATGACGGCTGCGGACCCTGGCACACGTCTGGTTGATGGGCATCTCACGGATGATGCTCAGACACACGCCGCTGCACTCCTCATGCAATCGTCGTGGTCAGCCTACCAAGGCAACGTTCCGCTCCCCACCATATGGGCACAGGCTACGGTGTTGACAACCCTCGCACAGACCAACCCTGCCGCCGTCGAACGGATCGGTTTGTTGCATGTCGACGCGGCGATTGCCCTCTTTCAACGGCTCCATCGACCAGCAGCAGCCGTCGCACTCCATGGTGACTTGCACCACGAAAACATTTTGCGACACGGCGCTGGCTGGGTCATCATTGACCCCAAAGGCGTGATCGGTAACCCGGCAGCAGAATGTGCGGCATTCCTGCGTAACCCAGCCCGTTTGCTCGACAGTGGAGTCGACATCGTTGCCCTTACCGTACGACGCATTGAGCTGCTTTCGTCGGTGCTTGCAATCCCCGCAGCAACAATCGCCGGTTGGAACTACGCGCTCATGGTCCTCTCGGCGTGGTGGTGCTACGAAGAAGAACAAACCGTACCCGCACGTGTCTTGTCCTCTGTCGATGCATTTGCACGCGTCGCTGCACACTACGAGGCACACCATCAAAAATAATAGCCCACCGCGCTCAAACAGAGCACGATGGGCAGGCACCAAGTTTGATCAATACGTGAGTTTCGCTTGTGCTTTTATCCATGGAAAAACGGTAGACACCTTCGTATACACACCTGGATAGCGTGCTAATGCACACTGATTGCCCCAACTGACTATCCCTATTTGGATTTTTGTGCTGCCCTGGTTCGTCACCAACGGGCCACCACTGTCACCCTGGCAAGAGTCTTTGCCGCCAATCGCATACCCTGCGCAAGCCATGCGGCCGGTTATCCCGCCGCCATAATACGCATTGCACGCGGCAGTCGACACCATCGGCACTTGTACCTTGCGCAGCACATTTGAAACATTGCCGTCACTCGTCGTCGTGCCCCAGCCTGACACTGTTGCGATGGTTCGACTCGCATACAGTGGAAAGTACGAAGGTGCGGTAGTTGCAATCTTGACAACCTTTATCCCTGCACTCGGACTAACAGCTGATTTAAGTTTGAGTACCGCGACATCATAGTCTTGGGAGTCAGGATCGTAGTTTGGATGGACTGCAACCACAGAAACTAGTTGTTTTTGGAGGTAAGGATTCAGGCTGTTTCTTGCCAATGAACCCATATTTTGTAGACCGGCATAAATCGTGAACTTGGAAGCTACATATGGATTCCCAAAATCATCTACGGTACAGTGTGCTGCGGTCAACACATATTGATTCGCAATCAACGATCCTCCGCACATATACCCATTAACCAGAACCAGTACCTGGTACGGGAACTCTGCCTTCGTTGCGACGGACCCGCCGACAATCGTTGGACGAGCAATCAGTTGTGCATGTGCCGATGGTAACCGATATGACAGCGCAAAAATCACCAATAGAAAAACAAGTAGTCGCTTCATCAAATCCTCTTCCACTGCATCAACCGTACATGATGTACAGACGCTGCACGTGTCCGATTCGTTCAATGCTGCTGACGAAATTGATAGGGATGCGCCTAACGCGTGCGCGTCGGGGTACGCGTGACCTTGGCGTCGAGTGCAGCCGAACCCAGCACCACGACAGCACCGTTGCGTAATCCAATCACGCTGTTGAGTTGACCCGCCGCGATGGATATTGCATTGGTTACTGCGGGAATCGTGATTTGCCCAACCGTATTCTTGCCCCATCCCACCACAGTGCCGTTGCGTTTGAGCGCCAGCGAAAACCCATTGCCCGCACTGATTGCAATGACATCACGCAGATTGGTTGGTGGTGCTGCTTGGCCAGAGGTATTGACGCCCCAACCAATAACTCGGCCCGTAGCGGTGAGTGCGAGCGCATGGTCTGTGCCTGCACTGATTGCAACGATGTCATTTTGTGCGGCAGACGGGATGGTTACCGGGGACTGTGGCTTTGTGCCCCAGCCGACGACCTCACCCGTGTCTTTCAACGCCAATGAATAGCCGTTCCCGGCCGAAACACTGCGCACCGTCGACAACGGTTTGTTTGTGCTGCTACATTGCTGGTACAAATTGCTGCCCCAACACAGGACCTTGCCAGATTTGAGTGCGAGCACATGACTCGATCCCGCCGAAATCTGGGTAACGCCTGATAGTGCGGCAGCCGGGATGGTTCGTTGTTGGAAGTCATTTGCCCCCCAGCCATACACCCGACCGGTGCGGCTCAATGCAATCGTATAGTTGTTGCCCGCAGACACATCATCAAATAACACACCTGTATATGCGACTGGAATACTCGACTGACCTTGTGAATTGAACCCCCACGAAACCAACGACCCGTTATACATCGCCGCCACAGAAAACGACGCACCGCTGGCGACATGTTTGAATGCGATAGGCAGCGGTGTCGGTGTAACCGTCGGCGTCATGGTGGGAGTCGGGGTGCGCGTCGCGGTTCGGGTAGCGGTTGCCGTCGGCGTGCGTGTAGACGTACGGGTTTGGGATGCTGTCGGCGACATTGATGGCGTCAGCGTCTCGACGGGTCCCAAGGTACCGGTGTAGGATGTTATCCAGCTCTCGAAAAAAGATACGCGGGTATAAATCCCCGGATAGTCCTTCCAGGCACACCCTTCGCCCGAGCTCACAATGCCGATTACCGTGAACGTCCCTGCATTGACCGTAAACAACGGGCCGCCGCTATCACCTTGACAGGCGTCGATCCCACCAACATCGTAGTCGCCAGCGCAGAGCATGCGAGTGGTGATTGGTTGTGGTGTGCTGAGTAGCCCGTATGCATCGTCACAACGGTCATTCTGGACAATGGGTACGGTGACTTTTCGCAGGGTAGAAGCAGAACTCCCGCCGTACGTAGTCGTTCCCCACCCCGCCACGACCGCAGGCACACCATCTGCGTAGAGTGCCGACGATCCCGGTAAAAATCCCGGCTCAGCCAACCCTACCTGTGCCGTCATGGTCATGGGAGTAACGAGTTCGAGCAGCGCGATGTCATAGTCATATATGCTGGCATTGTAATTCGGATGATTAATAATGCGCTTAATGGCACTCGTCTGCGCATACGTGTTGACCCCATAACGTGAATGCATCCCCATTGCAACGCGAAAAGATGACGCACCGTAGCCTGACACACAATGCGCAGCGGTCAAGACCCATGTCGGGCTCAAGAGCGTCCCACCGCATCGATGACTGGTAATCCCGCTCGACCAATAGAGATACGCCGTAAATGGGAACTCATTGGGGACTGCTTCTGTTCCGCCCACAATACGTGGGGTGTAGAGCTGATCTGCCTGGGCAGGGAGATATACACCGATGAGCATGACAAACGCCAATAGACCGACAACAATGTGACGCATATACTACCCTGTGACTTCATTCGCATTATTTTACACTGCAAGAACTCCGCGTGTATCTACGAGACGCGCCCACACGGCTATTCGTTCCCTGCTGACCTCATGCATGACGTTGCGCATTGGGCTGTGATTGTGTATGCTTATCACGTTATGAAACATCCATAGAGGAGCCTCTTGTGAGCAATAAATCGCAATCACCGCGCTACGATGAGCAAGATTATGAATTGAATCTCGTCGTCGGTTCTATTTTCACCGTTACTCCCCAAGAAGACCGTGCAGCATTCGAGTCGGAGCGTGAATGGGTGCAAGAAATCCAAGATTTGTTGCGCAGCGAAGAAATCATCATTGATTTGATGGCGAATCCCGGGACCAACATCTGGGAGGGTGGTATTCGTCACGGAGTTGACCTCGATCGCCTCTGCCTGGTCGCCGCATATCTCGAAAACGGCATGGATTTCCAGTCCATTTTGAACCGACCGTCCAAAGAAGAAGACGACGTCGATCCACTGCTCGAACAAATCTGGGAAGACGAAATCGACACGCAGTTCCCCCATCTCATCAAACATCAAGCAATCGACGGGTATTACTTGCCCATCGACTTCCCCGAACCCATTTGGTTTTTGCCTGAAGCAGACGCAGAAGGTGAAGATCCCGAAGAAGACGATGTCGAATTGTTTTCGTTTGGCTCCGCACCTGCATTGCTCCGCGAGCTCCACATGTTGCGTGGGTTGATGCAGCAATTCGATGTGTCACCAAAGCATGCGACGATGAAGTGCCTCAACTCGCTGATGGAAGGCGCACAGATGAGCGTCAATACCGATTTACCGATGTTGATTTGGTAAACCGCACCTCGACTTGTGCTATACTTACTTTTTAGTAGTATCGAGCAAGGATGTATCGGCAGATGCAGGATATCCCTCTCATGATGAGCGCACCGGCGACGACTTCGCGTGATGACACACCACGCGAGCGTCGCTATTATGTGTGGACCGTCGGCTGTCAAATGAACATCTCGGACTCAGAACGGCTCGAGAGTGGTCTGCAGAGTGTCGGGTACGCACCCGCTGCACG
>CAIPUQ010000288.1 GCA_903868295.1 uncultured Roseiflexaceae bacterium | reverse complement strand
GGGATCGAGGCAGATTGTAGTTTTCATATCCCGGTGGCACTCATCAGTGGTTTGGTGCCGCGGTAAGCAGAAAGTGTCGGTATGCAGGCTGAGACAACCGGTCGCTGGCAGGCGATACGAAGCGGATTTGTTGCAACGATGATTGTATGGCCAGGGGTGGCGCCGTTTGGGATGGTCTATGCCGTCAGTGCGCTGGCGGCAGGATTGAGCTTTGCCGAGACGTTGGGGATGTCGCTGATCGTCTTTGCGGGTGCATCGCAGTTTACTGCGGTCGGGTTATTTGCGGCAGGTGCCAACCCGATTAGCATTATTGCGGCGACGGCGATTATCAATGCGCGGCATCTGTTGTTGGCGGCCTCGACGGCGTCGTATATTCGGCAGTCGCCCGGCTGGTTGCGGGCGGTGGTGGCCTTCCAGTTGACCGACGAGACATACGCCGTAGGGGTCCAGCAGTTTGAGAAAACCGGCGGGGACGCGTGGTTCCAGTTCGGTGCCAATCTGAGTCTCTACTTCATTTGGGCGTTGAGCACGGTGATTGGTAGCCTGTTGGGCGCACTCATCCCTGACCCCGCCGGCCTCGGGCTGGATTTGATTTTCCCATTGACGTTCATCGCCTTCTTGATGCCCATGGTACGGGACCGCGTCAATCGCTCGGTGGCATTGTTGGCAGCGGGGATTTCGGTGGCGGCGGCGTTGTGGTTGCCGGGGAGCTGGTATGTGTTGTTGGCAGGAATAATCGGGAGCGCGTTCGGTGCCTGGTTCGCCGGCGTGACGCCCAAAACGACACCAAAGGAGCAACTCTGATGCGTATTGCTGATTTTGCACTCGAGCGCTATTTCGCAAAGCACGAGTTTTCGACCCCACACATCCTCTGTAGTTCTGATATCCAAGGCATGGCGATGCGCGATGTGTTGGCCCTTGCCGACGATGATGCGCGCCAGCGTTGGGACGACCTGACCCTCGGCTATACCGAGACCGCCGGGTTGCCTGCCTTGCGTGCCGAAATTGCATCGATGTACAGCGGGATTAGCCCCGACGACGTATTGACCTTTGCCGGCGCCGAAGAAGCCGTCTATATCGCCGCCAACGTCCTGCTCGGCCCGGGTGATCATATGATTACCACCTGGCCCGGGTATCAGTCGCTCTACGAGGTTGGCCGCGCTACCGGTGCCGACGTGACGCTGATCGAGCTCAAACCAGAGCAGAAGTGGAAGCTCGACATCGAAGCGTTGCGCCGCGCCGTGCGCCCCAATACGAAGCTGATTCTGCTCAATGTGCCCCACAATCCGACCGGTGCGACGTTGACGCACGACGAATGGCGCACGGTGGTGGACATCGCCGAGGCCGCGGGGGCGTACCTGTTTGCGGACGAAGTCTATCGCCTGCTCGAGTACAACCCGGCAGATCGCCTGCCTGCTGCCTGCGAACTCAGTACCCGTGGCTTGAGTCTGAGCGTCATGTCCAAAGCATTCGGCTTGGCGGGTCTGCGGGTTGGTTGGTTGATTATCCGCGATAGTGAACTCCGGGCTCGTATGATGGCCTACAAAGACTACACGACGATTTGTAATTCGGCCCCGTCCGAAATCCTTTCGCTGATTGCCTTGCGCGCACGGACACGCATGTTGGCACGCAGTCGCTCGATTGTGTTGCGCAACCTGCAGCTCTTTCATCAGTTGTGCATGGACCGCCCGCATCAATTGCGGATGGTGGCGCCACAGGCGGGGAGTGTGGCGTTCCCTGAGTTGCTGGGTGATACGCCGATTGCTGTTGCTGCAGACAGATTGAAAACACAGCACGGGGTGCTGGTGTTGCCGGCAACGGTCTATGGGTATCCTGGGAACTTCTTTCGCATCGGCTTTGGCAAAGAAGATTTTGATGTCGGTTTGCACAAATTTGCTGCCTACCTCGACACCCTGCCAGGAGCAACGGCATGAGTATTTGGTTGACCTATTTGGGCATGGCGGCGGTGACCTACGCAGCCCGGGCAATCCCGTTGCTGGTCATGCGCAACAATCCGCCACCGTGGTTGGCGTTGTGGCTTCGGTATGTGCCGGCGGCGGTGTTTACGGCCTTGGTCGTGCCGGCGTTGGTCACCACGAGTGGCGCGGCGGGGCGGGTGTTGACGCTCGGACCTGCAGTGCTTGCAGGCATCATCGGTGCATTGGTGGCATGGCGGACCAGCAATGCCATTCTGACGGTGATATGCGGAATGGTGTCCTTTTGGATTATTCGCATGGTGATGGGCGGCTAGGAGCAGACCATGGAGCTACGCACGATTACCGTTGGCACGCGCGAGAAGGATTGGCAACGAGCCGCCGATGCCGCCGCAGCACTGCGCACGCAGCTTGCCCGTGAGGGCATCGTGGTGCAGACATTGCGGGCCACGCCGACGGTCGATGGGTTCAACAGCTGCGCCGACCTGGTCAGTGTGGCCTGTGGGCTCGAAGAGCGCGCGTTGGATCTGGGGTTTGACTACGTCACCCTCGGCGTTGTGCAGCGCGAGCGCCTCGATCAACTCGCCGATGCGATGGCTGCCACGCAAGCGTTATTT
>CAIPUQ010000287.1 GCA_903868295.1 uncultured Roseiflexaceae bacterium | reverse complement strand
TTGTGAATGAAATAGCGTCGCGCTACCTGTTTATTCTCGGTGGTTCGATTGCCCTTACCCTTGTTGCATTCGTCGAACGTTGGACGTGGTTGATTTTTGTCGGCATGACGCTCTTTTCGGTGGCGGTTGCTTCGCAGTACGTCGTCGTGACGAGTGGCGCTGCCCTCACCATCGCGTTGGCTGAGAGTTGCTTTTTGTTCTTTTTGTTGATGCGCGTCTGGTTTCACAAGCACTTGCACTGGGCTGTCGTGTGTACGATCCTGGCTGCAGTCTGTTCCGCGCTCATTTTTGCAATGAAGTTTGCAATCATCCCACAGACCTTTGTGCTCCCGAGTCTGTTGGTCGTTATTGCCGTGATGTTCGTCATAGACCTGCGGCGACGATAATTCTGAATGATGAACCCGGTGCCGCAAGGCACCGGGTTTTTTGTTATTGGTTACGATGATGGAATCGCGATACTCACACGTTACGTAGGCGTTGGGCGTGGTCTATTTTGATGCAGCGATTGGCGACCACGACGAGCCCTGCAGATCGTGCACGTGCTTCTGCATCGGGATGGGTAATCTCGAGCTGTAACCAGATTGCACCGGCACCGATGGCGATTGCTTCGTCGATGATGGGGGGGACATCTTTTGATGCGCGGAAGACGTTGACGATGTCGATGTGAACCGGAACATCACGCAATGTCGCATACCCTTGTTCGCCCAGTACGATGTCTTCTTTTGGGTTGACAGGGATAATGCGATACCCGTGCTGTTGCATATACGCCGCAACCTGATAACTCGCACGGTCAGGTTTGGAAGAAAGACCGACCACAGCGATTGTTTTGGCATGTGTCAACAGGGTATCAATGGTGTCCATTGTTGCTCCTATGAGCCGATGAGATGGGTAACAAGCCGGTGGATGGGTGGGCCATCACCAGTACCACAGGCTGCCTCGTCTGGTTTATCGGACAGGCCAAACAGCAGTGCACCTGCCGCCTTCCAGCGCATGGCGGCCTCCCACACTTCGTGGGTGATGCAGATTTCGCGGTTCAGGATATCGAGTGCGTCGAGCCCTTCTGGCGCACAGCCAAAGCGGGCAGTGGTCTCGTGATATTCGAGGTACCGAAACGATTTGAACGGAGTCATGTCACCATTGCGATACAAATCAGCAAATGAGGTGTGGAACGGTGCCAGCGTCGAGCCAAAGGATTGGATCCGCGCACCGGTCAAATCGACAAAATGCGCAAAATTCAACATGATGCCTTGCTCGAGCATGGCTTGCAGCGCCTCGGGGGTGACAATACTGCCACCTGCCATGACACAGATGAACGCCAAGAAATCCTGATTGTCGCCGGTGAAGCGGTGGAACCGTGGCTGATTGAAGCGATGATAGGTCTCGCTGAACAGGACGTCGTCGTAGGTCGTACCGAGGACATCGCTGACAGCCCGTTTGAGCGCGGTCAGACGTGCTGCATCGATGAGCTGGTGATTGCGCCCGCGGGCTCCGATGAGTGTTTTGTCGAGGTCAATGATGATAGCCGTTTGGTCGTCGACCGTGAATTGTTCTGCAAACTGGCTTAGTTTTTGCCAGCGATTGGCGATATACACGCCGGTGTCGTTTGAGAGCGAGAGTGAGGGGTCTTCGGCGCGCTTCTCGTCGCAGATAAAGGCCGCACCATGCCAACCAGAGCGTTGCGCGATGGTCATGTATGTCCCGCCGTCGCTTTGGCGCGTATCGCCGAGCATCATGAACTGACGGATTGGTTTTGTGGTGCGCGTGGCTTGTGCAGCGGTCAAGATAGCAATTGCGACTGCCGCGTATGCATCGTCGCCCTTGCGCGGTTGGGTGTTTGGTGCAATGTCGGCTAACCCGGGAAGCCGGGGGTCAACGGGACGAATATTGCGAAATGCGACGAAATCGCCCAATAAATCAGCCACTGCGTGTCTGCCATAGATGTGCATGGTCAATCCTTTAGCGCGAGCCGGCATACCCTGCGGCAACGAGCAATTCTGCATTCAAAATAGCACTCCCGGCCGCGCCGCGGATGGTGTTGTGCGAGAGCACCACCATGCGGATGTCGTTGATGGGGCAGCTGCGAATGCGACCCACCGATACCGTCATTCCGTTGCCAGCGTCGCGGTCGCGACGCGGCTGTGGACGCTCCGCATGCGTGTGGACCGCGAGCGGTAGTGTCGGAGCACTGGGTAACCCGCGGATGAGTTCTGGGGCGCGGAAGTCAGCAATCACGGCATGGACGTCTTCGATGGATAGCTTCTTGCCGGTCTTGATGGACAGCAACGCCGTGTGACCATCGATCACCGGTACGCGGGTAACCTGCGCACTCATCAGCATTTGGTGTGGGGTGATGGTTGCCGAACCATAAGCACCGAGAATCTTGGTTGGTTCGGTTTCGATTTTGTCTTCTTCGACCCCGTTTGCGATGTTGGGGATGATGTTGTCGATAATATCCATCGATGACACGCCCGGGTACCCAGCCCCGCTGATGGCTTGGAGGGTCGCGATCTGGACTGCATCAATGCCGCACACGTCAACCAATGGCTTGAGTGCGAGTGCGATGCCGATGACCGAGCAGTTGGGATTCGTCACCAGCGCACCACGCCAGCCGCGGGTGCGGCGCTGGTCGTCAATGAGGTTGAGGTGTTCCGGATTGACTTCGGGAATCAGCAACGGCACATCGGCGGTCATGCGATACGCAGATGCGTTCGAACAGACGGCCGTCTGCGCAGCCCAGAGTGGCTCGTATTCACGGGCGGCATCGGTAGGGAGTGCTGACAAGGCAATGGCCACATCTGCGACGACGTCACTGGGCTGCACAATCAGATGGGCAACTTCGGGCGGCGGATTGCCATCGAGTACCCAGCGTACCAGTTCTCCATACGGGCGCCCGATCGTGCGGTCGGAACCGGTCAAGACGGCAATTTCGAACCACGGATGATTGTGCAAAAGTTGGATCATGCGTTGACCGACTGCGCCAGTTGCACCGAGGATGGCAATGGGGATTTTCTTCATACCGCCTACTTTCGTGGATGCAAGGTCAAGAGAAGAGTTGCATCATACGTGATGCGTTCATTGGGACGTGTGTGTTCCACATGCTGGTGCATCCGAACAATGGATGCGCCATTCAATCCTGTAGCGTGCTAACTGAGTGCTAATTCGTGCAATGCCTTGACAGCGACATCGCCATCTGAGGCTGCCACCACCATGCTTATCGAGCACTCCGACGACCCTTGGGCGATGACCAAGATGTTCACACCAGCATGTGCCAGCGCACCAAACACCCGCGCAGCGACACCGGGTCGTTCGTGGATGCCCACACCGACGGCTGTGACGATGACCACATTGTCGCGGGATTTAATGCGGTCGATGTCGCCGCGATCGATTTCGTGGCGGAGCGAATCCTCGAGCGCCGCAATTGCGGTGCTGCTCGACGCATTGGGAATCACAAAACAGATACTTTGCTCAGAAGACGCCTGCGAAATCATCAGGACGTTGGCACCTGCCTGCGCCACTGCCCCAAAGGTACGTGCTGCAACCCCTTGGACGCCGATCATCCCACGCCCTTCGACGGTCATCAGGTTCATGTTACGGATCACGGTGACAGCGCGAATTGCATGGGTGGTTGCTTCTGCGACACTCGTCACCAATGTGCCTGTGTGCGACGGATTGAATGTGTTGCGAATGCGAATGGGGATGCCACGCTCGATGCAGGGGCGGATTGTCTTGGGGTGGAGCACTTTGGCACCAAAATACGCGAGTTCACTCATTTCGGCGTACGACAGACGATCGAGTACCTGAGCAGTAGCTACCAGACGTGGGTCGGTTGTCATAACGCCATCGACATCGGTATAGATGTCGACCATGGCGGCATCGAGTGCTTCACCGAAAATCGCACCACTATAATCACTGCCGCCGCGACCGAGGGTCGTAACCGCACCTTTGCTGGTGGCACCGATGAAGCCGGTCACCACAGGGACGATACCTTCGGCGAACAGCGGCAGAATACGCTGCCGAATGTTGTCGCGTGTTTGCGGGTAGAGCGGCACGCCATTGCCGAATTCTGCGCTGGTGAGGACGACTTCAGCGGCGTTGAGGGCGATCGATTTGACGCCGTGCGCCCGGAGCGCGGCTGACACCAGATGGACGCTCATGCGTTCACCGATGCTCGCGATGGCATCGAGTGCGCGCGGTGATGCTTCGCCCAAGACGCGGACAGATTGCGCGAGCAATTCGAATTCGTCGAGGAGGGCATTGACTGCTGCGGTTGTTGCATCGAGTTTCGGATCAGATCCTGCCAACTCTGACAATGTCGTGATGTGCCGTGTTCGCAACGTATCGGCAGCTTCTTTGGCTTTGGCAAGGTCGCCGGCAGCAGCGATGTGGGCACTCTGTATCAACACATCGGTCACACCACTCATGGCAGACACGACAACGACGATATTCTTCCATTCGGACTGTTGCTGTGCGACGATTGCACTGAGCTGGTTGATTGCGTTTGTGCTGCCGACGGATGTCCCGCCGAACTTCATTGCAAGTACTGACATGTCGTTCCTCTATAGTCCAAGCCAGGCGGTAATGGTTGCCAAATCTGCGGGGATTGCTTGTGGGGCAGCGAATTGATCGACTGCCGTATTGGGATCCTTCAATCCGTGACCGGTCAGTACGGCGACGTAGGTGCCGGTTCGATCGACTTGGTTTTCTTCGACGAGTTTGCGCAGACCGGCCACACCGGCTGCCGATGCCGGTTCGATGAAAACCCCTTCGAGCCGGGCTATCTCGCGCCATGCTGCCAAAATCTGTGTGTCGGTCACTGACCCGATGATGCCTTCGGACTCGTCACGCGCATCGACCGCTTGCTGCCAGCTGGCAGGATTGCCGATTCGGATAGCCGTTGCGATTGTTTCGGGGTAGGCAATCGGCGCCCCTTGGACAATCGCAGCAGAACCTTCGGCTTCAAAGCCGAGCATGCGCGGCATATCGACGATTTTGCCTGCGGCTTTGTAGCGTTTGAAGCCAGCCCAGTATGCGGTGATGTTGCCGGCGTTGCCCACGGGAAGACAGAGACCATCGGGTGCACGACCCAAGACATCACAGATTTCGTAGGCAGCCGTGGCTTGCCCGTCGATACGATACGGATTCACCGAATTGACTAATGTCAATGGGTGTTTGTCTGATATCTCGCGCACAATGCGCAACGCATCGTCGAAGTTGCCATCAATGACCAACAACCGCGCTCCGTACATCAACGCTTGCGCCAACTTCCCAAGCGCTATTTTGCCCGATGGTACGACGACGACTGCGTCGATCCCAGCGCGCGCTGCATAGGCGGCCGCGGCAGCGGACGTATTACCGGTTGAAGCACAGATGACGGTTTTGGAACCTGCTTCGACCGCTTTGGCAACCGCCATCACCATACCTCGGTCTTTAAATGACCCAGTAGGGTTCATGCTTTCGAGTTTGAGGTAGAGTTTAGCAACCCCTATCGATTTGGCCAATGCAGGTGCAGGCAACAACGGGGTATGACCTTCGCTGAGAGACAGCATTGGAGTCTTGTCGGTGATGGGCAAGAATTCTCGGTAATCAGTTAATAACATCTCGACCTCTCATACAAAAACCCCCCTCCCTGCCTGGGAGGGGGGTAACACCGTTGTCACCTATGCAATCCACCTCACCAAACATATGTACTCACACGAGTTGTCGTGTGAGTCAACATAGTAGTAGTAGTGGTCGTCGATGCGCAGCAAGGTTTGATCATGCGGGTATAATACCCGCTCCACCATATGCTGTCAAACCCAATCGCAAATGCGTGCCACCCGCGCGAACGTCTAACCGCTATAATAGCAGTACTGTTGAGGAGCGCGTCATGTACGAACACACCATGGTTGCGATTGATGTTGAAGCAACCGGTCTTAATCATATCGAGGATGAGGTCATCGAAGTTGCTGCAGTGCGCTTTCGTGGGGCCCAAGAACTCGAGCACTACACGACACTCATCAAACCGAGTGGTGACATCCCCTTCAAGATTTCGCGACTCACCGGTATCACCAACGAAATGGTCAGTGATGCTCCCTCGTTCGGAGATATTCGCGCGACGCTCAAATCATTCATCGGGGATGACCCGGTGATTGGTCACTCGGTCGAATACGATGTACGCATGCTTGCCGGATCGGGGCTGCGTCTCAAACAATCCTCGATTGATACATTCGAGCTGGCATCATTGATTGTCCCCACGGTGGGCAGTTTTAAGCTGGGAGAACTGGTACGCCGCCTCGATGTCCCACTCGATACTGCCGGTGATGCACATCGTGCCCTCTATGATGCACGGATGGCGCATCGCTTGTTTGTCCGGCTCTACGAAATGCTCTGCGATCGTGATATGGCGTTGGTCGAAGAAGTTGTCCGCATTACAAAGGCGCTGCCCCAGTGGTCGCTCCAACCCATATTTCTACAGGCGCTCAGTGATATTGCGAAAACCAGCTTCGGTCGTCCCATACTCCCACGTGTGACGCGTTCGCTCGATGAGTATAAGATCCTCGAACCGACTGAATCAAGTACACCGATTAATGCCACAACGATTCAACGTGTTTTTGCTACCGATGGCGTGCTCGGTAGGTTGTTCGATGGCTACGAACAACGCGATCCACAGGTCGCCATGGCGCAAGCGGTCGCCACAGCGTTCAACGAATCTCACCATGTTGTCGTTGAAGCAGGGAC
>CAIPUQ010000286.1 GCA_903868295.1 uncultured Roseiflexaceae bacterium | reverse complement strand
TGCCTGCACTATAGCATGGACCACCACCAGTGCCCACGGGGACACTGGTCCAAACGTCCGCTCCTAATGCCCAGCAGGTACGGTTCCCTTGGTCGGCGCTTTGACATTTTTGAGCAACAACCCTGCCACAGAGAGCACCGCCATGACCACAGCGGTCACGAGCATCGCCAGTGCATAGCCGGCGACCCCCGCCCCACCGTTACTCACTACTGCGCCCATCAGGGCAGCGCCAATCATCTGTCCGATGCTAATCGTTATCGTCATCAACGCTTGGGCCGGGGCACGCTCGTTGTCCGCTGTTTCGCCCAGCATCATGTAGCGCAACGCTGCACCCAACATCACGGCGATGCCCAACCCAAAGAGCACCGAGAACAGATAGAACATGGCCATGCTACTGGCAAACAAGCCCAACACCAGCAATCCGGCTGTCATCAGCGCCATGCCGCTCAACACAATCGGCTTGGCACCAACAGAATCCAACATCCGCCCCGACAACGGCGAGGCAATGGCCATGGCCAATACCAATGGCACGAGTTGAAAGCTCGCAGCCGACGGGGTCATCCCCTGGGCACTGACCAACAGCGACGGGAGGTACAAGGTCACCGCTTCGGCGATCCCCGAGCCAAATGCCAATGCCAGCACCAAGACGATCTGCCGTCGCCCAAACAGCGCCATCGTCACGACCGGATCAACCGCTCGGCGCTCGATCCAGACAAACAACGGCACTGCGATCAGTGCGCCCACAATTGCATACATGCCGACGCTCTGACTGCCGATTCCCTGTAAGCCATACGCCAACGCAATCAAGATCGCACTCATCAAAACGCTACCCTGCACATCAAACGGCTTGCCTTCGTTGCCACCCGTGTTTGGCAAGAGCCGCAGACCCAAACCGATAATCAACACCACAATGGGCACGTTCACCCAGAACAACCACGGCCAGCCAAAGATGAGCAACACGCCGCCGATAATCGGCCCCACCAGAAACGCAATCCCAAAGACTGCGCCGATGAGTCCCAGCGCCCGTCCGCGTTGTTCGACGGGGAAGACATCCCCAACCACCGCACTCGCGACCGGGAAGATGCCCCCAGCGCCGAATCCCTGAATCGCCCGACCCACCAACAACACCGTCACATCGGTCGCACTGGCTACCACCAGCGACCCAATGCCAAACAAGACCACACTCGCCAGAAAGCTCGTGCGCCGGCCGTAGCGGTCCGATGCCTTGGCCAACAGAGGCGTCGATACCAAATTGGCGACAATATAAATCCCAAAAATCCACGACGCTGTCGACGTCGACATCCCAAACTGCGCGGTCATCGCTGGCAGCGCTGGCCCCGTGACGGCGATGTCCAACGCGGCCATCAACACCCCCAGGAACAACACCAGCAACAAGCGATTTCGTGCTTTATCATCCATCATTTCGCTCTTTTCAATCACATCCTGACCTACCGGTCAGTGTACCACCAACAACCACTGCTGTGACACATCGTGCCAGAGGAGCTTGGTATACTACGGGTATTGATTTTATGTGAAGAGGTTCCTTATGCTCGACCCCCGCATGCAACGCCTGGCCGAACTGCTCGTGCGCCACTCGGTGCGCGTCCAACCCGGCGAGAAGGTTCTCATCGAAGCCTACGACATCCCCACCGACATGACGGTTGCGCTCATCAAAGCCGTCGCCGCAGTCGGCGGACAACCGCTCGTCAGCACCTATCAGCAGCCCGTCCTGCGTGCGTTGTATCAGGCGGCCAGCACCGATCAGATGCAACTCATCGGCGCCGTCGAACGCCAGCGCATGGAGGGCGTACAGTGCTATATCGGGATGCGCGGTTCGAACAACACCTCCGAAATGAGCGATGTGCCCCGCGACAAAATGGACCTCTATGAGCGTCATTGGTGGAATCACGTGCACTCCCAAGTCCGTGTCCCCAACACCAAGTGGGTCGTCCTGCGCTGGCCATCGCCCGCCATGGCCCAATCTGCGGGCATGAGCACCGAGGCGTTCGAGGACTACTACTTCAACGTCTGTGCCGGGGTCGACTACGACGCCATGCAACGCGCGATGGAGCCCCTCGAGGCCCTGATGCGCCGCACCGATCAGGTCCACATCAAAGGCCCGGGGACGGACCTGCGCTTCAGCATCAAAGGCATTGGGGTCGTGCCCTGCTTCGGCGAACGCAATATTCCCGACGGCGAAATCTATACCTGCCCCGTCAAAACATCCGTCGAAGGCTACATTACCTACAACTGCGAGACGTTGTATCGCGGGACCCTCTTCACCAACGTCCATTTCGCCTTTGACCAGGGCAAAATCGTCAAGGCCGAGGCTGGCGCCAACACCGCCAAACTCAACGAAATCCTCGACTCGGACGTAGGCGCCCGTTACCTCGGTGAATGGTCCTTTGGCGTCAATCCGTACATCAGCAACCCGATGCGCGACACGTTGTTCGATGAGAAAATCGCCGGCTCGTTCCACCTCACCCCAGGGCAATGCTACAAAGAAGCCTCCAACGGCAACGACAGCCAAATCCACTGGGACATCGTCTGTCGCCAAGACCCCGCCGTAGGCGGCGGCGAGATATGGTTCGATGGCGTCCTCATCCGCAAAGACGGCCGCTTTGTGCTGCCCGAACTGCAAGGGCTCAATCCCGAGGCACTGACCCGCGCATAATTCCCCACCGGGTTGCATGGATGCGCTAAAATACGGCTATGCATACACCCAATCCGACCCCTACATACATCCCCACCCTCCCGCCCATCCACGATTACGGCATCGCTATCGTGGGATGCGGCGGGATCGTCAACTATGCGCACCTGCCGGCGTATCGTACCCACCACCTGACAATTGTCGGTTGCTACGACCGCGATCCCGCCGCAGCGGCCCACACCGCGGCGACGCACCACATCGACCGGGTCTATACGAGTCTGGCAGAGCTATTGGCCGATCCCGCAGTCACCATCGTCGATATCGCCGTCCCTGCATGGGAACAACGCGCCATCGCCGAACAGGCGCTCGCGGCCGGCAAACACCTCCTCTGCCAAAAACCCCTGGCCGAGGACCTCGCCGACGCGATTGCCATTGCCGCTGCCGGCGAACGTGCCCAACGATACGTCGCGGTCAACCAACAAATGCGCTGGAGCGCCGGGATCGCCGCCAGTGCCGACCTCATCCGCAGCGGCGCCATCGGCCAGCCGACCGATGCCCAGATCTGGGTCAGCGCCGACACCCCGTGGCACATGTGGCCCTGGCTCCGCGATTCGGAACACCTCGATGTCATGTACCACAGCATCCACTACCTCGACAGCCTGCGCCATCTGTTCGGCAATCCGACCGCGCTGACCAGTCGTCACGCTCGGTACCCGGGCCAACCCGAACGTGCCGAAACCAAGACCATTACCATCCTCGACTATGCCGACGGGCTACAGGCGAGCGTGATGGTCAATCACCACGACGCCTCGCACGCCACCGCTGCCACGTTCCGCTTTCTCGGCACAACGGGCATTATCAGCGGCACCATCGGGTC
>CAIPUQ010000285.1 GCA_903868295.1 uncultured Roseiflexaceae bacterium | reverse complement strand
TGGAACTGCAACCCATAAATCGGATACGTCGCATGCTTCAGGCCCATGATGATGTCGTCATCGGTCCAGGCGGTGCGCACCAATTCTGCCGGGAGCCCGTCCTGCCGCACAATCAGCGAATGGTAGCGCGTCGCCATGAACTGCTGCGGCAATCCGGCAAACAATCCCTTGCTGTCGTGATTCATCGCAGACCGTTTGCCGTGCATCACCAACGGCGCTCGTTCGACGATGCCGCCAAACGCCGCCCCAATCGACTGATGGCCCAAGCACACACCCAACGTCGGAGTCGTTGGTCCCAACGTTTTGATAATCTCGATGCTGATCCCTGCTTCTGTCGGGGTACACGGTCCCGGCGACACGACCACACGCTCGGGCCGCATGGCAGCAGCCTCAGCCACGGTAATCTGGTCGTTGCGTTTGACGACGACCTCGGCACCCAACTCACTCAGGTACTGCACCAGGTTGTAGGTGAACGAATCGTAGTTATCGATGAGCAGAATCATGCCACACCTCCCTCGGTGCTGAACCGGTCCGCCAACTCCAGAGCCCGCAACGGCGCAGCTGCTTTGTTGCAACTTTCGCGGTACTCCATCTCGGGGTCGCTGTCGGCCACCACCCCGCCGCCGGCTTGTACATAGGCGATGCCGTTGACAATCACGATGGTCCGCAATGCAATACACGTGTCCAGGTCGCCGTTGAATCCCAAGTGCCCCACTGCGCCGGCATACACGCCCCGGCGCGATTGTTCCAACTCAGCGATGATCTGCATGGCCCGGATTTTGGGGGCGCCTGATACGGTCCCTGCCGGGAAGCAGGCCCGCAGCGCATCGATGCCGCGCATGTCGTCGCGCAGTTCGCCCGTCACATGGCTGACCAGATGTTGCACGTGCGAGAATTTTTCGACCTGCATGAAGCGCGGCACCTTGACTGTCCCCGGCTTGCTGACCTTGCCGATGTCGTTGCGCCCCAGGTCGACCAACATGAGGTGTTCGGCTTTTTCTTTCTCATCATTGAGGAGCTGCTGCGACAACGCCTCGTCTTCTTCGGGTGTTTTGCCGCGGGGCACGGTGCCTGCAATCGGGTGCGTGGTCACGACGCCCTCTTCGACGCGCACCAGCAACTCGGGCGACGCACCGACCAGGATGCCATCTGGCCCCGTCACATAAAACATATACGGCGACGGATTGACCGTGCGCAAAGCCCGGTAGACCGTGAACGGGTCGGTTTTGACCGGTCGCGAGAAGCGCTGCGACGGCACCACTTGGAAGACATCACCCGCCGCAATGTATTCTTTGGCATGTAACACCCGCTCGACATACTCGCCCAGTGACACATTCGATGTGGGGACGACCGGCGTGCCCGCCTCGCCCTCTTGCAGTGCCATCCCGGCGGGGAGTGGTTGGCGCAAGCGGGCCACAATGGTACGAATTTTCGCCATCACGCGCTCGTACTCAAGCGCCAGATCTGCCGCATCGAGATGCACATGGCTGATGACCTTGATGCGGTGGCGCACGTGGTCAAAGACCAACAACGTGTCGACGAACTGCCACATTGCATCGGG
>CAIPUQ010000284.1 GCA_903868295.1 uncultured Roseiflexaceae bacterium | reverse complement strand
GGTTGCGCAGTCGTTGCAGCCCGTAGCCCTGGGCGTAGATGGCCCGGTGCCGGGCGATTTGGTCGGCTGCTGCGGGGGTCGCGCCGCGTGGGAACAGCAGGTTGCGTTCTTCGATGACCATCAAAAAGAGCAGCCGGTAGATGAGGCGCAACAGCAGATGCGAGTACTGGGCAGGCGTCAGTGTGCCGTCGTCGATGTGCTGCTGCAGTGTCGTGTTGTGAGGGTGTTGCAAGAACCCATTGCCGAAACCGATAATAGCACCTTCGACGGCCTTGGCCAAACCGTCACGGATGCGCGCGCCGGCAGCGAGTGAATCTTGGTGGTAGCGTTCGAGCAGACAATCCATGGGCCGGTCGGCAGTGGTCGGCAGACGGCTGGCGTGCAACAACCGGTAGAGGATGGCATAGTCGGCATAGAGGTTTTCTTCGAACATGCGGTCGAGATCGAATTCGAGGAAGCTCTGTTTGACCAATCGCGAGCTGTCACGGAGCACGCGGATGACGTGACCGTTGGTGACGATGCCGTAGAGCGATTCTGATAGGTTGAGGTATTCCTGCATCAGGGCATGGGCCGACATGCGCCGGGTGGCGTTGTCGGGCTTGCGGTCGAGCCCCGCGGCGTCGTTGTAGCTGATGATGCTGACCGGGGTGGTGCCGCGGTTGCGGGCCACGTGACTGATGGGGTAGGTCTGCGTCTGATTGGCGACCGCCAAGCCGCTGCGTTGGGACTCGAGCTCGTAGCCCATAAACGACAAGAAGGGCACCATGTATGCTTCACGCGTGAGCGAGGTGACCGACTCGGAGGCACGGAGCATGCCCAGGCGCCGCTTGAAGCGGCGGTAGGCCTCTTGCGCTTCGGCCCAGCTACGGGCGATTTCGTCTTTGACACGCATGCTAGCCGGCAACCCAAAATCGACGGATTTTTGGCCTCTGATGGCGTCGTCGTGATCGAGTTGTGCCAGAATGTCGGCCGAGACGATATTGCCTTCGATCCGGATTGATGTGTATTGCATCGCGTGTCTACTCTCGCATGTATCAGGAAAAATCCAGGACCGTCATTCCGCATCCCAACCGCCCCCCGATGCCCACTAGGCAGCGAGGTCTGAATGGCGGAAGCGCTCTTCGCCGGCGGTAATCGCAGCGGTATTGGCCGCATGGCACTGCGCTGCATCATAGTCTACTGTTGGGCTGCTCAACCCGGGCCAGACGCGGACCCGAAAATCAGCGGGGAAGTGCAGGGCCTTGGACTCTACACCGAACTGCTCGCCAGAATACATTGCCCACACGCGACCATCGAAGCCAATCGCATAGAGACTGTCGCCGGTGGCCGAGAGAGCGCCCACACCCTGCAAGAAAACGGGCTCGTCAGGGACCGGGTACGGCCCGAACTGTTCGTCTTCTGCTTCGGTTTGGGGTATTTTGGTGCCGACGTCGATGATCTGTGCACGCCCATCGGCGTAGAGCACGCCATACAACCCGCGCGTCGCGACGACGTCGACGATGGCTTTGTCTGCTGCGATACAGGGGATGTTTGCATCGAACAAATCGTAGACTTCGCCTTTGATCGACAGCACAATCGCCCGGAGATCGCCAGTGTGGACACGCTGGACAAAGAGCCGACGGATGGGTTTGGCATCGCCATCGTCGTACATGACCACACCCCAATGTGCCACCCGTCCGAGGTCGGTCTGGAGCAGGAGGTGACGCCGCCCCGCGCTGATGGCAGTGATATCGGTGTAGTCGCCGATGGTGGCGATTTGGTCTGCAGTCAGGTCACCCCAGGCGACGACGGTGCCATCGTCGC